>NZ_JAHQYI010000003.1 GCF_019061125.1 Microbacterium sp. NC79 | reverse complement strand
GTGGTGGGTCGGCGTCGCTTGGGCGCCGACCCACCACTCCGACTTACTTCGTCAGGACGATTTCGTTGAAGACCTCGTCGTTGACCGGGCTTGCCGGGAAGCTCTCAACACGGTCGCTGAATGCGAGCGTCGGAGCCGGGTGTGCCAGCGGCACACCGGGGACGAACAGGGCAACCTGCTCGTTGATGTCCTCGTACAGAGCGGTCTGCTCGTCGAGGTCAGCGATGCCACGCGCCGAGTCGAGAGCAGCGAACAGCTCGGGGTTGTCGAAGCCCCACTCGTTGCCCTTCTGGCCGAAGAAGACGCCAACAAAGTTGTCGGTGTCGTTGTAGTCACCCGTCCAGCCGAGGAGGTGGATACCGTGCGTCGAGGTTCCGGTGGTGAGGTCGAGGTAGTCAACCCACTCGTTCGAAATCGGCGTCGTCTGGATTCCGACCTCTGCCAGCTGCGATGCCAGAACGGTGAAGATCTGCTCGGGGTCTGGCATGTACGGACGCGAAACGTTGACCGGGTAGTTGAAGTCAAGCTTCAGTGGGTTGGCTTCGGTGTAACCAGCCTCAGCCAGCAGAGCCTTAGCCTTCTCCGGGTCGTAGTCATACGTGGTGATGTCGTCGTTGTAACCGTTAACGACCGGCGGCATGAACTGCGTTGCCTTCTGGGTTCCCTCCGGGAGAACCTGCGAGATCAGCGCATCCTTGTCGATCGCGTAGGAGAGTGCTTGACGAACCTTGATGTCTTGCAGCTCCGGGATCGCCTGGTTGAACGCCAGGTACAGGATCGTGAACGGCGGGCGCGACACCATGTTGTAGCCGGCGTCTTCGAGAGCCTTCGCGTCTGCGGGGCCGACGAGGTCGTAGCCGTCGATGGAACCAGATTCGAGTGCCTGACGGCGAGCCGTCGGGTCATCGATCACGCGGAAGATGATCTCCTTGATCTGGCCCTTGTCTCCCCAGTAGTCCTCGTTGGCAACGAGGGTCACGTTTTCACCCGGCGACCATGATTCGAACTTGAACGGACCGGTTCCTACCGGGTGTCCCTTGCCGTATTCCGACATCGTCGGCGCCTCAGCGGTGCCTCCCACGTCGTCAGCACCGAACTCTTCCATCGCCTTCGGCGACTGCATCGAGAACGACGGCAGGCTCAGCGACGGCACGAAACCGGCGAAGGGCTTAGCCAGGGTCACGGTGACCGAGTAGTCACCGTCGGGGGCGCAAGACTCGTAGACAGCAGTCGACGGGTCAGATGCGTAGCCCTTGTAGAGCTTGTTGTAGTAGTAACCGAGAGCCTCGGACGCTGCCAAGCCCTCCCAGTTGTACCAGCGGTCAAAGTTTGCACAAACGGCTTCAGCGTTGAAGGGCTCGCCGTCGTGGAACGTGACGCCCTCCTTCAGCTTGAACGTTGTGCTGAGACCATCTTCTGCCGTCTCCCAGCTCTCTGCGAGCAGGGGAGCAGCGTCGGCCGTTCCGGGTACTGTGCCGACGAGACCTTCGAACACCTGACGCGCGACGCGGAAGGTTTCACCATCCTGTGCGAACGCGGGGTCAAGCGTTGCTGGGTCACTCGACGCACCAAAGACAAAGGTGCTGTCAACGCCACTGTCGCCGCCGTCACCGTTCGAGCCACCGGTGTCGCCGCGCTCGGACTGAGCGCAGGCGCCCAGGGCAAGCGTGATGACAGCTGCACCCGCGATGACCGCCGCGAGGCGTCCTCGTGATTTTTGCATGTTGCTGTGGATCCCTCCTGATGCGCCTCTTCACGCACCACCTTGAGTGACTACTGAACCTACCGGGCGCTCGGTCCGAGCGCTACCAAAGACACCGAAGCGATATGTTTTTGCACATAGTGCGTGACACACCGCATCAATAGAGTGTTGGCATGCACTGGCAAAGCGATGTCTCCGTCGGCGATTGGATCACGCCGCGCCTCAGCGCGGATTGGTCGGCTGACCGCTCGATGCACATGGTGGTGCCGCGGGGATTCGAGGCGTACGCCCGCATTTTTCACCCAGCGACGAAGCGCACCCTCCCCGGTGGCGTGGTTCCGTCTGCCGACGAGATGGTCCGCCTGTCAGACGCAGACGCGGAGCGCGTGATCGCGAAATACGTTGACTCGCGGGTGTCGTGGGGCGAGGTCGCGGAGGCGTTCGGAACCACGATGCATGCGATGGCGCAGTGGCATGCGGTGACGCGGGCGACCGATCCGTATCAGCGAGCACTCAGTGCGGATGGTGCTGAATATACCGGGGGCGAGCAGGGGTTCTTGGAGCCTGAGTTGCTTGCGGCGATCGTGCAGACGGCTGTCGAGCACACCGCAACCCCGCGCTCGGGTTTTGCTGCGGTCTGGGCTGGTTGGGGCGATCTTGTCGGCGTCATGCGCCCAATTGATGGTGCTGCGCGTGGTGAGTCGCCGCACGAATCGTTTTTGGGTCGTATTCGCCGGTCAATGATGAACAACCCGTATGGCAAGGAGGTGTGGCTGCCGGGGATCGTCGCAGATGACGCGTCGCGTGGCCCACGTTTCGAGTTGCCGCAACGCGAATACGTGTTGTTCTCGGCTTCACCGGGAGTTTTCACATACCCGACCTGGCAGGAGTCGGTGCTGTGGCAAGACCCGCATCACACGTCGCACACGCATGGACCTGCGCTACTCTGGCCCACTGATCAGGCGTGGATTGTGGTGAGCGAAATCGACTGGGATTCCACCGTCATTGGCGGTAGCGCCGAACTCATTGCCGCGCTGGTTGCTGATTCGCGATTGGAGACGTGGGAGTTGGCGGCGGAGGCCGATCTGACGGCCGACGCCGACACGATCAACGGCTGATTTTCAGCCACGTGACTACGATCAAATCGTAGGGGGACACACATGACACGTGATCAACGCTGGGCTCGCGGCCCGCTGCATCCAGAACTTTTGACCGGGCCGATCAGCCCGGAGTGGACGGCGGAGTTTCGCAAGACGCCCGGAGCACCGACGAATAACTCCCCACTCTGGGCGACGGGCGGCCTCCTGTTTGGCGGCTTCGCTGGCCTCGTGATGGGCGCGGCAATGAGTCATTCGAACGGCTCGGCGGCGATTGGGGCGACAATCGGCTTTGCCATCGTCGGTGCGCTCATCGCTGGCGGGATCGCGTGGTTGACGTACAGTTCGCAGTTCAATCAGGCACTGCACCTGTGGGCGTTCGCGCGCGCCAATGACCTCACCTACGTTGGCAAGCACACGGGTAAGTACAACGGGATGCTGTTTGACGTGGGTAGCGGACGCATGCACACCAGCGTCTTGCGGACGAGATCGGTGCGTCCGGTCGAATTTGGCAACTATCAGTACACGACGGGCTCCGGGAAGTCACAACAGACGCATCAGTGGGGTTATGTCGCGGTGCGACTGGAGAATCTTCTTCCCCACATCGTTCTCGATGCCGAGGGCAACAGCGGATTCTTTGGTTCCAATCTCCCGATTCGCTTTGATCGGGATCAGCATCTGAGTCTTGAGGGCGATTTCGATCGGTATTTTCGCCTGTACTGCCCGTCGGGTTACGAGCGCGACGCTCTCTACCTGTTCACCCCTGACGTCATGGTGCGCTTCATCGACAACGCCGCCGAACTCGACGTCGAAATCATCGATGACTGGGTGTATTTCTACTCGAAGCGCCACCTCGTGACGCTGGAACCACATGTATGGGCGTGGATGTACTCGGTGATTGATTCGTTCTTGACGAAGGTGGATCAGTGGGAGCGCTGGCGCGACGACCGGTTGCGTCTGCAAGCTCAGAACCCGGTTACCGGAACCACGGCTCCGGCTGGGTTTGCGGGTATGGTTCCGCAGACTCCCGCAGTCGGTGCCCCCTCCGGTGCTCCGGCTGCTCAGCCGACGGTGGGCGCCGCAATGGGCATGACGTTCACGCAAGCCGCACAGGCCGCGCCCGCGGGGGTTCGCCCACCGAACCCGTACCTCGGGCCCACGGGGGTGGCTCCTCAGGGACGACGCCTGCGGCGCGGCGCGAACTGGGTGTCGATACTGATCGTCGTGGTCGCGATCATCGGCTGGGTGCTGATTCAGGCCGTGCGCTTCTAGATCAGACCGAACGCGGTCGTCTCGGCGTCGGTGAGCATCCGTGAGCGGATGAGGCCCTTTGCAGAAGGCTTCGGAGGTCATCATCTGCCATTTTTTTCAGTGCCCCGCCTAATCCTACGGCAAGCGCGCCGGCATCCCACCATGCATCTACGTCGCTAACGCGTACGCCCCCCGTAGGAACAAGGCACAAGTCAGGAAGTGCTTGTCGAACATCGCGTACGATATCGGGGCTCCACGCGCTTGCCGGAAACACTTTGACTGCTTCGGCGCCGAGCCGTACTGCGAGCACTGCTTCCGTCGGAGTCATGGCGGCAGGCATCATCTCCATTCCACGAGCGTGAACAGCCGCCACGATATCGGGGTCCAAGATCGGCGACAAGCAAAAAGCAGCGCCGGCGGCTGCGACGTCAGACACCTGCCGAACCGACATCACGGTTCCGGCTCCCACGAGCACATCTGGATGGTTCGAGAACTCGTCAATCACACTAATCGCGCCGGGCGTCGTTAGCGATACTTCAATAACACGCGCACCTGCGGTCAATAGTCGAGCCATGGCCTGCCGCGCAGATTCCTCCGATCTCTCGCGGACGATAGCGACAACTCGCTGCACTGGCAGCTCTCGAACGAGGTTCTGGCGCCGAATGCTGTTCACCGAATCACCACCGATTCGGCATGCATCGGTATCTCTCCCTTATAAGGAAGCCCGGCGGTATCGCCCGAGCAAGCCACGACGCTCGAGGCAATCCGAATTCCCCGCTCAACAGCCTCAACCGAACCGAGCCCTGCGAGCATGCCGGAAATCATGCCCGACGCGAGCGCGTCACCTGCGCCAACGGTGTCAATCACCTGTGTCGGAAATGCCGGTAGCTCAACCTGTCTGTGCGCTTCGACCAGGGTAGCCCCCTTGCTGCCGTGCTTGACCACGATTGTGCGAACCCCGGCGAGCAGGAGATCCTCGACGCTGACGCCCAAGTTATCGAGCTCGTCATCACCTGCGAGCACCACATCTGCGCTACGCAGGAGTGGAACAGTCGTGCGCCGCCATTCTTCGACAGCACCGAGACGAACCCGGATGTTTGGGTCGAATACAATAACCGCTCCTGCCGCCCGCGCTTCACTCATGAACTTTTCGCAGAACTCACGCGCGGTTGCGGAGATCATCGCTGTTATCCCGGAGATGAACACAATCCGCGCGTCGTTCAGCGCATCAATTCCAAGGTCACTGGGAGATAGTCGAGAACCAGCGCTCCCGTTGCGGTAATAGGCGACCGAGGTTGTCCGCCCATCGCGCGCACGATCGCGCACGATGATACCGGTTGGCTGCTTTTCATCGATCGTCACCAGCGCCTGCACGCCTTCGGCACGGATTGTCTGCAAGACACGGTCACCGAGCGCATCGTTACCAACTCGGCCGATGAAACATACATCGTGACCCTGTCGCGCAACCCCAACCGCAACATTTATCTCAGACCCCGCGATCTCGATATCTAGCCCGCGGGTACTGCGCAACGGCAACTCATCCTCGGCCAGAAATAGGCACATCGCTTCGCCTGCTGTTACAAGACTCACGTCAGCATCACCCCATGAGATCCAATAAAAGCGGCGTCCACATCGATGCCTATACCGATACCATCCGGGATCAAAACTGTTCCGTCTGGTTCCAGGGCCATTTTTCCCTGAGTAACCCCATCGCTGAGATCGCTCTGCGCAACGTTGAACTCGACCCAGTTGGCTGTCGGCAACGATGCCAAGAAGTGCAGGCTATAGCCATGCAGCAGGTCTGTCAGCCAAGAGTGCGTGACGATCTCACATTGCTCTCCGACGCTGGCCGCGAGTTGAAGCGCCGTCGTCAACCCGCCACACCGTGAGAGGTCTGGCTGGACAACGCTCAACGCGTTAGTCGCAAGCAGTCGTTCAAATTCCCACCGGGTGGCCTGCTGCTCTCCGGCAGCGAATCGGATCTCCGGATGACGGTTCGCATGGATCGCGTAGGTCTCCAACTCGTCCGGATGAACGATATCCTCAACCCAGTGCGGCGAATAGTCCGCGACAAGATCGAGCATTTTATCTACCGCGGCGGGCTCCCGGAGCATTGCCCGGCCATTGATTGTGACGTACCAGCCGGGGTCAATCATGAGTGACTGTCCACCAAGGTTTTCACGGATAGCGTCGAGATTCGCGCGATCAAGGCCCGGGTCAACGCCAAAGCCACCCCACCCAAACTTCACACCCTGAAAGCCGAGGTCACGATATCGTCGCGCCGCCGCCGCGTTGCCCTCCGGTGTGCTCCGAAACAATGTGGAGGCATAGGCCGGGAGACGGTCGCGACGTCGCCCACCGAGCATCTCAGCGAGCGACAGGCCGGCCGCTTGCGCGGCGATCGACCACAGGCAGTTGTCAATCGCTGAGATGCACTGCATGACGACGCCGCGCCGCCCGTAGTACGCGCTGTCCAGGTACATGTCCTGCCACCGCGAGTCAATGTCAAGGGGATCGGTTCCGACCAGAATCTCGCGTAGGGTTCGAAACCCTGCACCGCCCATACTTTGTCCGTCGATTACCGCGGCACCAACTGGGCCCAGCGTCTCGACATCAGCCCAGGCTTCGAGTCCCTCATCCGTTCGCACGCACACCAACAGTAGATAATCGCCTTGATCGGTGGCTTCCTCTGCTTCTGAGTGAGCGCCGTAAGTTTGTGTCCCCTGCAGCAGGTGCGCGGATACGTCGGTGATTCTCATCGCTCGACCTCGGACCCCGGCAGGCTGTCAGGCCACGGGATCCGTCGTTCGGAAAGACAGGGCCGAAATGCTTCGGCGGCATCAACCAACATACGAGCACCGTTTCGTCGATCTTCTTCAGCGACATCGTCGGCATAGTCACGGCCACGCATATGCTTGAGCACACCCATCTGACTCACGTGCAGACGGATCAGACGGGACTTCTCTGTGGATATCGCTTCTGTCAACGGCACGAAGTGCGTTGCTTCATACCCGTATCCATCGCCTGGCGACATGTGAAATATTCCCGGGGGACGCCTAAGCGGTGCGGTTCCTGGCGCAAATGAGCCGAGGCTGGTGAAGAGTGCTGCGTCAATCACCGCGCGCGCCGTGGCAACGTGGTCTGGGTTGTAGTCCGACGTCCAGTGCGTGAATACGACATCGGCTTCGAGCGTGCGGAGAACACCGACCAGTTGATTCCTCAGTTCAAGGTCGGCTACAGCGGCCCCATCCCCACGATCTAGGCAGTGGTAGTCGGCACCGATGACGGCGCACACGCTGCGCATCTCACGGTCGCGCACGGCCGCCACATCCGCCAGCGTGCTCTCATCAGTGAAGGGCAGGCCTCGGTTACCGTTGGTCACGCAGACTATCGCGACCCTGTGTCCTTCGTCGCGATAGCGTAGCAACGTGCCCAAGCACCTCATTTCATCGTCCTGGTGGGCAATGACAACAACAACATTCATATGGCTTCTCCCGGCAGCGTAGCGAGCGAAGCTCCGAGCGCTCCGTCGACAGCCAATCGGGCCCCCGAGACATAATCAGCGTCGGAAGAGGCAAGAAAAGCCACAGCCTTCGCAATATCGTCAACGGCTCCTGCGCGGCCCATCGGCAACTGACTTTGCCGACGTTTCAACTGCTCTTCGCCATACAACTGAACTTCACCCGATGTTTGCGTCCAGCCCGGCACCACTTCATTGACGCGGACCCCGTGGGGTGCCCATTCGTGCGCAAGCGTCTGTACTAACGATGCGGTTCCAGCCTGCGCCAAGTTGTATCCAAGGGTTCGGCTAAAGGCATGCTTGGCGTGGAGCGATCCGATCATGGTGATGCTGCTACCGGCACCCAGGAGGCCTGCCGTGAAGAGATACTGCGCAAGCCCAAACGCGGCCAATGGCCCGGTTTCAAAACTCCGGCGCACGCTCTCGACTGAGATCGATGACGCTGGCTCGTGTTCCTCGAACGCGACGGCATAGATGAGACTGCGCACATGCGCGGAGACGGGGGCACTCACTATTGAAGCAAAATCTGCGTCAGTTGCATCGGCTACAACAGCGACCGCCGAGATTCCCTCATCGTTGAACTGCCGCACCGTGCGAACAAGTGCCGCTCCATCACGATCGACGCAAACGACCAGGTCCCCTTTGCGTGCCACCGACCGCGCGCATGCTGCGCCGATGTCGCCGCCCGCCCCGACCACGATGATGGACTCAAGCACCTTGAACCGCCTCACGGAGACGGTCGACCAGGCGATCCACTTCATCCAGCATTTGCGGGTCGATGTCTTGATCCGCCGGTTGACGCATGAAGTCCGACCTGAATACACCCTGGCGCACGAGGTTGCGTTTCTCGATGGCTACGAAGGTATCGAGACTCGTCTGAAGTGACACAATCTGAGCCAACGGGCCACCAATCCGGTATGCCGCGGCATAGTCTCCCCGCTCAAGTGCGTTCCAGAGCGGCACGAGAGCCCACACCAGGTCACCGGCAGGCATCGTGCCAATCGCACCTCGTCGGTAACTATCGATGAGGTAGAGCCCGCCTGTTCCCTCAAACACACGTGCGGCGCCATCTGTTGCGTCACGAAGTTGCGTGAGGCGCGGGCCGATTGGGTGCGCCTCCGGTTTGAATGAGACGCGATCGCCCAGTTCAACTTGGAGGCGACGCTGCAAATCAATGCTCAATGGTGCGCCCACATACCCACTCGCATCCTGAACAACTAGCTCCACCTCTGCCGCATTTGCAATGGCGACGAAATAGCGAAATAGCGAATCATCATCGACACGGAACAGCGTGGGCGGTGCTGCCATGACCGCAGTCGCCCCCGCATCACGCGCCACCAACGAGTGCCGAATTGCAATGTCAATGGACTCAGCACCCACGCTGAGGACACAGTCACCACGGCCCATTGATCGCCGCGCTACCGCTGCCGAAATGGCGTCTCGTTCCTCCGAGGACAGCCGCAACAGTTCCGAAACCATTGCGAAAACCACACCGTTTGCGCCGTTGGCAAAAAGCCAATCAATTTCGGCGTCAAGCGTGGCGTAGTCAACCGCTCCGGACGCAGTGAAAGGAGTTTGAAAAACCACTTGAACGCCGGACAACCGGCCACGGGTGGTAGGTAGGTCGATTGACGGAACAGTGATAGACATCGGCGTCTCCTTCTGACGAAAAGCGAATTGAAGCGGAAGGGTCTATTTCAGACCGAGAAGAGTAAGGGAGTCTCGCGCACAGAGAGCATCAATATCGCGATCTGTGATTGGCGCAATGCCAAGCTCGCGGCAAATGCGAGCACCGTTTCGTAATCCATCGATGCACTGTTGCACGGTGGAGAACGGGAAGTCGGACCCGAATAGCAGTTTGTCGAATACCCGATACTCAAACGCAGAAGCGAGGGACTGAGCAAACTGCCAAGGTCGGGTGTCGAGTGCTGACACATCCATGTACATGTTGGGGTGGCGACGAATTACGCTGGCGGCCTCTTCCGCCCATGGATGTCCACAATGTGCGATCACCATGGGGAGATCGGGAAATCTTCTTGCGACCAGATCAAGGTCAAGCGGCCGAGCGTACTCGGCGATAGCGGCCGGGGTAAATGTCGTCCCCTGGTGCCAAATAATGGGCAGTCGATACTCGTTCGCGACCTCGAGCAATGCCAGCGCGCGGGCGTCATGAGCGTGAAAATGCTGGTACGTCGGGCCAAGCTTCAACCCGCGGAGTTTTAGGTTCTCAACGGCGTATACGAGGCGGTCCCGAGCGTCTTTACGAGTTGGATTGACGCTGGCAAACCCGATCAAGTTATCGTGTCCAGCAACCGTTTCGGCAACGTATTCATTGTCGACTACAACGCCTACGGGTTCCGCGTCGAATGCCAACACGATCGAATGCCCCGCGGCGGTAGCTGCTTGAGCGTGCTCGTCGAGGTCGACGTCCCAACTCACCTTGCCCCACGCGGCAACCTCATCCGAAGCCAACGGGTCGTGCACGTGCACCCCGTGTTGACCAATGTGAGTGTGGACATCGACGGTCACAAGTGGCTCTGTCATTGCGTCTTCTCCTCGGCCTTGGCAGCAGCCGAAATCTCGCGGGATGTCTCTTGGAGCCTTGCGACAATCTCGGCAAGGCGTGCCTGAATTCGGTGGGTGGGCCCACTGACGCTCAGCGCGTGGGTGACCTCGCCGCCAGCAGTACGCACAGGCACACCGACGCAGGTCAACCCGATTTCAAACTCTTCATCGTCAAGCGCGTAGCCACGCTCCCTAACGTCACCGAGGTCCGTGATCACCGCGTCAAGAGTGATGATGCTCTTCGCCGTGTGCCGTACGGGCGGATCCTTCTCAAACAGCTCACGGACCCGCGACTCTGGCATCCACGCGAGGATGCACTTACCCAGGCTTGATCCGAACCAATCGTCCTTCTCGCCGAGCATGGCGCCACGTCGGATGGAACGGCCGCCCTCGAGCGAATCAATGATCACCACATCACCGCGATGCTCTGTCGCAATATTGACGGTCTCGTCGAACTCTGCGAGGAGACGGCGCATGAGCGGGAGCGCCCTACCTCGCATCGGTCGTGCCGTCTGAGCAGCAGCGCCAATCGTCACGAGTGCGACACCCAACGAGTAGGTTTTCGCGTCTTCGTCGCGCTCAAGCCACCCACGTGCGACGAGTTCACGCAAGTACCTAATTGTGGTGGCCGGCTCAAGGGAGCAAGCACTGGCCACTTCGGTAAGGGTTTGGCGCGATTGCGCCAGGAAGGATTCGACAATTGACATGAGACGATCTGAACTCTGCGACATAGTCTTACTCGCTGTCTACATGGGCAGGTGGATAAGGACGCACGGATGGCACCGCGTCAAGGAGCTCCCGCGTGTAGGGGTGCTGAGGATTATTGAAGAGTGTGTCTCGATCAGCTTGTTCGACGAATTCCCCTTGCCGCATCACTGCTACGCGGTGGCAACTTTGCCGCACCACACTTAGATCGTGCGAAATGAACAGATAGGTGAGGCCGAGATTTGCTTGCAGATCTGCGAGCAAATTGAGTACGGATGCTCGCACCGACGTATCCAGTGCGGAGACAGCCTCATCCAAAACGATGAAAGAAGGAGATAACGCCAAGGCGCGGGCAATAGCAACGCGTTGCGCTTGCCCGCCGGAAAGCTGGGTGGGAGTGCGCGATACGAGGGCGGCTGGGATTCTGACCAAATCCAAGAGTTCGTCTACACGCTGTCTTCTCGAATCTGCATTGCCCCAACCATGTGCGCGAAGCGGTGCCTCAATGATCTGACGAATGTCATGTCGGCGATTCAGCGATGTGTGTGGGTCTTGGAACACCACTTGAATGCGGCTTCGCAGTTTTCTCATTGCACGATGGTTCTGCTCCCAGATATCAATGCCATCAAACATCACGCGCCCCTCATCAGGGCGGAGTAGTCCAAGCACGATTTGGCTAAGCGTCGACTTTCCTGACCCAGATTCGCCAACAACTCCAAGCGTTTGGCCGGCAAAAATATCAAAACTGACGTTGCTGACGGCGCGTTTCGGGGCGCCGGAGCGCCGGAAGGTCTTCGAAACTCCCGTGACCGATACAACCGGGCCAGCCGATGCGGCCGCTGCGGTCGGCACTGATACGAGTGGTGACGTCATGATCGAGCCTCCTCGATACGGATGCAGCGTGCCGCGGAATTAGCGTCAACAGCGACGAGAGGGATTGGGCCTTGCGAGCACGCTGGCACCGCAATGGGGCACCGTTCGCGGAATGCACAGCCCTCATCAAAGTCGCGCGGTGCACGGGGAGCGCCCAAAATTGAAGGGAGCCTTGTGCCGACCGGTGTTTGCAGGTCAAGAGAAGCCGCGAGCAGCGCTTGGCTATACGGATGAGAAGGTGCGCTAAGGAACGACGCTGTCGTGGTCATCTCCACGATCTGTCCGGCATACATCACGGCTACACGATCGCAGAACCCAGCGACGACGCCCAGATCGTGGGTGATTAGGAGCACCGCAGTTCCACGCTCGTTGGCTAGCCGGTCGATAAGCTCCATCACTCGAGCCTGTGTAGTGACATCGAGTGCAGTCGTGGGCTCGTCACAAATGAGTAGTTCAGGGTCGCTGGACAGTGCCATTGCAATCATGACGCGCTGACGCATGCCGCCCGAGAACTCGTGAGGGTAAGCGTCGCGGGCTGACATCGGTTCGGAAATTCCCACCTCCTCCAGGAGCGCTAGGGTGCGCTCACGGGAGGCGGCACGAGACACGGATCGGTCATGAAGCCGAATCGCCTCTTCGAGTTGGGATCCGATGGTCATCAATGGGTTAAGTGCTGCACCCGGATCTTGATAGATCATCGCAATGCGACGACCTCGAAACCCGTTCAGGGCTCGGCGAGAAATCCCGGTCAAGTCGTTTCCATCGATACTGATGGAGCCGCCCGTGATCTTGGCCGGTAATTCCAAAAGCCGCATGATGCTGAGGGCGGTTAGCGACTTACCACTGCCAGATTCCCCCACAAGCCCCAGTCGCTCGCCTCGATGGAGCGCGAGCGTCACTCCACGGAGAAGCTGAAGGTGCGCTGTTCCCACGCTTAGGTCCTTGACATCGAGTACAACCGTCATTGCGTCGCCTCCTTCGAGCGATTTCCTCCGCGGTCAGCGACAAGATTTAGAAGCAACACCGTCATGAGCATCGCGACGGCCGGCCAAACGATGTACAGCGGGTGGGAGAAGAGCTGGCCGTAGCCCTGCTGCATGAGGACTCCCCATGACATGGCGGGTGGTGGTACGCCAAGTCCGACAAAGCTGAGGCTCGCCTCGAGAATCATGGCACTGGCAACGTTGATGGCAGTCTGCGCTAAGAGGCCCGGCAACGCGTTAGGGAGAACTTCGGTGAGAAGAACGCGTGGTGTGCTCGCACCGTAGGCCCGAGCTGCTGCCACATAGTCGAGACGAAGTTCTTCGAGCAGCGTTGCGCGCGCCATACGAGCGGTCGATGGTGCCAGCAGGAGGCCGATGATGAGAATCAGCGACAGAATTGAGGCCCCGAAACTTGCGACACAGAGCAGGGCAAACAAGATTTGCGGCACTGCCATAGAGATGTCTGCAAAACGCATAAGCAGCTCGTCTGCCCACCCCTTGCGTAGCGCTGCCACCGTTCCCCATATGGTTCCGACAACGAATGCAACTGCCACCGCGCCGAAGGAGACGCTGAGGGAAATCTGCCCTCCAACGAGTACCCGCGCGAACATGTCGCGGCCGATTTCGTCAGTGCCGAACCAGTGGTCCCAGCTGGGTGGGGCGAATGGGTTGGAGTTGTTGACCTGATCGGCTGCATGCGGAAGGAAGGTAGGGCCCACGAAACAAGCGAGAACAACAAGCGCCAGGAGGAGCGGAACGAGAGGCTGTCGCCATCGACGTTTTGGTGCGAACGGACCGGTGCGGATGACGCTGGTGATGGTGAGCTCAGCCATTGGACACCTTCAATCGGGGGTCGAGGCGATATATGAGAAGGTCAACGAGGAGCGCGACAAGGATGAACATCGCCGCGGCGAACAAGACGGTGGACTGGAGTACGGCGTAGTCGCGTCGAAACGCAGCTTCGATCGACAACGTGCCGAGTCCCGAGATTCCAAATGCGTATTCGACGATGACGCTGCCGCCGAGCGTGTATCCGAAGATCAAACCGACCATCGTCAAGCTGGGGATGCTGGCGTTCGGCAACGCGTGCTGCAACACGACCCGAGTCGCAGAGCCGCCCTTGCCTGCAGCCGTGCGGCTGAAGGGGGAGCGCAGCGCATCGTTCAGTGTGCTACGGAGGTGTCGAAAGACGAGCGGGCTCGCGGCGACGGTGAGGGCGAGCGCGGGGAGGATCATTCGCGACAAGTTGCCGATTGGATCCTCAAAGAAGGGAACATACCCACGTGCGGGGAGCAATTTTAGTGTCACCGCGAACACGATGATCAAGATGATTCCGGCGATGAACGGCGGGAAGGCCATTCCGACGGAAGAGAAGAAGGCGATGGTTCGGTCGGCGAGCCCGTGGGGCCGACGCGTTGCCAGGATCGCTGCGGGAACAGCGATCAAGACCGCGAGGACTACTGTCATGACGGTCAGCTGCAGCGTGGGCCACATTCGGGTGGAGATGAGCTCCGCAACCGGCGCATTGCTGAAGTAAGACATTCCGAGGTCTCCTGTGAGAGCACCCTTTACCCATCCCAGGTATTGGAAGATGAGCGGATCCTCGAGCCCGGCTTCCTCGCGAAGCCGGTCCAAAGTTTCTTGTGTCACTCCGGGTGACGCACCCAGTCGTGCGAGGACCGGGTCGCCAGGGAGGGCACGCAGGATGACGAAGATCAGAATTGACGCGAGGAGCAGCATTGCTGCGCTCGTGGCGATCCTCCGAAAAACGTAGGCCATGTCAGTTCTTTCCAGTCATCCTGCGTGCGATGGGTTCAGTCCGAGAGCTTTGCATTCTCGAAGTGCGGTGTACCTCCGCTGTCGACCCAGATTCCCGTGACTGATCCAGTTGCAGCCGTCACCGTCGTGAACTGAACCGGTACGTAGATTGGTACCTCCTGGTTCATGAGTTCCTGAACCTTTGCCCACGCCTTGTTCTGCTCAGCGACATCTCCCGTAGTGATCGCCGAGGCGTACAGGTCGTCAAACTCCGTGCTGTTCCAGTTGCATTCACAACGCCCTGACTGCAGGAAGAGGAACAGGTCGCTCGGCACCGCTTGGTAGGACTGGAAGTTCGGAACCACCATGTTGGGATAGGTCTGGCCGGCGGGATAGAACTTCGACGGCCACGTCGCGATATCGGTGTTCTGGATATCGAGCGTGATACCGATCTCCTTCAGGCTCGCCTGCAGGATTTGGGCACTAGTGTTCCACTCCGGGTAGGCGTTCGACGCACCCCACCAGATGATTGAATCGCCCTCCTTGATGCCGGCTTCGGCAAACAGCGACTTGGCCTTGTCAAGGTCGTAGGAGTAGTCCGTGAGGTCACCGCCGAACGCGGGGTTGTTCTCCGTAAGCGGGTTGTTCGTCGGTGAAGTCACTCCCTGGCCGTAGTACGCATTCGCAAGAATGGCGTCACGGTCAATGGCGTAGGCAAGCGCTTGGCGAGCGCGTACGTCGTTGAAAGGCGGCGACGTCATGTCGACTTCCCAGCTCACGTACTGACCGATCAGTTCGGGAGAGATCACCTGGAGTGAGCCCTCTCCCTCGATCGAGGCGACCTGCGAAAGCGGTACTGACCACACCACGTCGAGGTCACCAGACTGCAGAGCGGTGACCGCTGCGGAGGAATCGGCGGCCTTCACGAGGTCGATCTCCGTAATGGCTGGCTTCTCGCCGAAGTAGTCCGGGTTGATCGTCAGCAGCAGGTGATCGTCTGTGACGAACTCCTTGACCATGTACGGGCCCGTGACGGCCGGCTTAGTTGCCAGCTCGTCGATGTTTTCTTTGTCAACAACTTTGACCAGTTCAATCGACTGGGGGAAGAGTGCGTTGGCCGCGTCCAGCGTGAAAACAACCTCGGTTTCGGACGTTGCGGACACGCTCTTGATCGGTGCGACATTGTTCTTGAGCTGCGTGGCCGTGTCAGGATCCTGGTAGTACGCAATCGTGTCAACGACGGACTGCGCCGTCAGGGCGTTACCGTTCGAGAACTCAACTCCAGACCGAAGCTTGAACGTCCACGTCATCAGGTCGTCGCTCGACGACCACGACTCAGCAAGATCACCTTCGATCTCGCCCTGAGCATTTGTCTTAACGAGCCCGTTCCACATCAGCCCAAACAAGACCTGTTCCCAGGCGTTTGTCTTCACCACCGGGTCAAGCGTGGTGATAGCGGCCGACGCACCAACGGTAAGCGTTGTAGTTTCTGATCCAGATCCAGACTCAGATCCAGAATTCGTAGATCCACTCGCACTACATCCACCCAGCAGTAAAACGCTGGCGGAGAGTGCGACGAGGGCGGAATGTTTCTTCATGCTTGCCTCTCGGTTATTTCAATGGGTGGAATGCCTGTTCAGTCAGTGAACAATATCTCCACCCCAGTTGCAAGCATTTTTTGCCTTTCCTTCGACGAGTTCCGCGACGCGAAACCCAAAAGTCTTTCTCGAGCCTCTTGTGGCCAGCGAAGGTTTGCCCGTATCGTCCCGTTACACAGGCTGAAAGAGACTTCCATCTAATGAAAGGCATGAGAATGTCCAGTCAGACCGCAACCCCTTCAAAACAGCGACGAATCGCACGATTGACAACCGCGTGCTCCGCCGCGTTACTCGTCGCCAGTTCCCTGACGTTTGCGAGCCCCGCAGCCGCTGCGACCAACGTCAACGTCTACGCATTCGGTGCAATTGGCGACGGAACGACCAATGATCGGCAGGCAATCCAAGACGCCATCGACGCGGTTGCCGCCGCAGGTGGTGGCACCGTCACGCTGCCCGGAGGCACGGCGACGACGCCCGCGGTCTTCCTGTCTGGCAACCTCGTACTCGATTCGCACGTGACGCTCGAAATCGCCGCCAACGCAGTCCTGAAGCAGAGCCAGAACACCGCCGACTACGCCAATACTCCGCAACTTGGCCGCGTCATCCCCGGAAGCACCATCGCGTTCATCACGTACCTTGATCAGAACTATCCGTTCATCTACGCCGGCAATGAAACCGATGTTCACCTTGCCGGCGACGGCGAAATCGCCCTTACGCGCAACGGCGGCGACTCAACGAGCATCCTCACGCACGGCGTGGGATTGTTTGAGGTCTCGAACTACTCCATCAAGGACGTGACGATCTCCGGTGCCTCCGCGTACAACATCACTGTGCGTAGCACTGACAGTGGGGAGATTTCGGGCGTCACGACGACGGCACCCGCGACCCTCAACTCCGATGGCATTTCGATCATGAACAGTTCAGATCTCGTTGTTCACAACAACGATCTGACGACGCTCGATGACGGCATCTACGTGTGGGCCAGCTACGACGACCCTCGCCGCAGCGCATGGTGGAACTCTGACACTCCCACTCCGAGTGACAACATCGAGATCTACCAGAACGTGGTGAATAACCAGGCCACGAACGGATCGCATGGTTTCTTGTTCATTAACTGGACAGCGGCGGCACCCGATAAGTCCGCCGTCGAGATCTCCCGCGTCAACGTACACGACAACTCCTTCACGGCGACGTACCCCATCGGTGCCCTCAATCAAGACATTTATCACTCGTCGATTGGCGACAAGACGCCAAGCAAGTGGCTCCGTTTCGTGGACAACGATCTGTTCATCACCCCTGGTTCCGGCGGGTCACTGAGCACGGGCTTAGCAGGCATGGCCACGACCGATCTCGAAACCGATGCCCCGACGGTCTACAACTTCGCCACATCGAGCAACGCGACAGGGCTCTACAACAACAACTTCGACGGCGGCAATGCGTGGCCGACCCAGGTTGGTTTGTCGTTCTGGTCAACCGAGGGTGCAACCGCGGCAGTCTCGGTCGGCCCGACGGGACGATACGCCACGGTGCCCAGCTACAACACCGGTTATGCGAGTGTCACGCAGGGGATCTACCTCGCCGCTGGCACCTACTCACTGACGGTCGATGTCAAAACGACCGGCACACCCTTCCGGTTGCTGGCAGTGCAGGCCTCGCCGCTCACGACCGTGGCATCGAGCACAACAACCGCCACGGCATGGACCACCGAGACCCTTAATTTCACGGTTACAACGCCCGGCAACTACCGCATCGGGGTTGACAATGTTGGGTCGGGTTGGGGGCCCAGCGACAGCGCAAGCGTCGATAACGTAACCCTCACCAAGACCAGCTGAAACTTGGGGGGTGCCGAATGGTCCCCGGCGCCCCCATGCTCGTTCTGCAAATAGCTTGTCCTACAGAACAGTTACGGTCGTCGCGTTACCGGAGACTCCGGGAGCAACCCGAAGTGAGCGATTTCGGCGTCGGTGAGCATCCGTGAGCGGATGAGAAACCGCTTGCCCGTCGGGCTTTCGACGCTGAAGCCGGCACCGCGGCCTTCGACGACGTCGATCGTCAGGTGCGTGAATTTCCAGTACTCAAACTGCGACTCAGACATGTACACCTCAATCGGGTCGAGCCCGTCAACATGCAACGAGCCCAAATGCACATCGACGGCGCTGAGCATGTACATTCCGACCGGATAACACATCGGGGCGCTGCCGTCACAGCACCCACCCGACTGGTGAAACATCAGCGGCCCATGCTGCGCGGTCAACTCCCGCAACAGTTCGGCTGCCTCATCGGTCACAGCCACCCGCGAAAACTCACTCATGACGGCTCCTTTGCCATACAAGCGGTTAAGGGTGGGAGCAGGAGCGGCCCTGCTCCCACCCTGGTTTGTGGGAGTCCATTGTTCACCCGAGCGCCGGTGCCAGGAAGGGGTTCAGGTTTTCCGGCGCCCGGGGAAATCGACGGTAGTGGGCTTAGAAGAAGCCCATCGGTCCTTCTGCGTAGCTGACCAGCAGGTTCTTGGTCTGCTGGTAGTGCTCGAGCATCTTCAGGTGGTTTTCGCGGCCGATACCGGACTGCTTGTAGCCACCGAACGCAGCGTGTGCGGGGTACTGGTGGTAGGTGTTGGTCCAGACGCGGCCGGCTTCAATCGCGCGGCCGGCGCGGTACGCGGTGTCACCCGATCGGCTCCACACGCCGGCGCCCAGGCCATAGAGGGTGTCGTTTGCGATCGAAATGGCGTCGTCGAAGTTCTCGAAGCTGGTGACGGAGAGCACCGGCCCGAAGATCTCCTCCTGGAAGATACGCATGTCGTTCGTGCCTTCGAAGACGGTCGGGGCGACGTAGAAGCCGTCGCTGAGGTCGCCGCCGAGGTCGACGCGCTCGCCACCGGTGAGGAGCTTCGCGCCACCCTCCTGACCAATTTGAATGTAGGAGAGGATCTTCTCGAGCTGGTCGTTCGAGGCCTGCGCACCGATCATCGTGGCGGGGTCGAGCGGGTTGCCCTGCACGATCTTGCCAACGCGTTCGAGGCCGTCGCTGAGGAAGGAGTCGTAGATCGACTTCTGCAGCAGCGCACGTGACGGGCAGGTGCAGACTTCGCCCTGGTTGAGGGCGAACATCGTGAAGCCTTCGAGTGCCTTGTCGTAGAACGCGTCATCCTGCTGGGCGACGTCTTCGAAGAACACGTTCGGCGACTTGCCACCGAGCTCGAGCGTCACCGGAATGAGGTTCTGCGAGGCGTACTGCATGATGAGGCGCCCGGTCGTGGTCTCACCCGTGAAGGCGATCTTGCGAATCTTCTTGTGCGATGCGAGGGGCGCACCAGCCTCAATTCCGAAGCCGTTGACGATGTTGATGACACCGGCAGGCAGCAGGTCGCCGATGATGTCGAACAGGAACAGGATCGATGCTGGCGTCTGCTCGGCCGGCTTCAGCACGATGCAGTTGCCTGCCGCGAGCGCGGGCGCGAGCTTCCAGACCGCCATCAGGATCGGGAAGTTCCACGGAATGATCTGACCGACCACGCCGAGCGGCTCGTGGAAGTGGTAGGCGACGGTGTTCTCGTCAAGCTGGCTGAGGCCGCCCTCCTGAGCGCGAAGCGCGCCGGCGAAGTAGCGGAAGTGGTCAATGGCGAGCGGAATGTCGGCGGCGAGCGTCTCACGAACGGGCTTACCGTTTTCCCACGTCTCCGCGACGGCGATCGCTTCGAGGTGCTGCTCCATGCGGTCGGCGATCTTGTTCATGATGTTTGCGCGCTGCGTGGGGGAGGTCTTCTTCCAGCCCTGGAATGCCTTCCATGCGACGTCGACAGCGCGGTCGATGTCTTCAACGGTGCCGCGGCCAACCTCACAAAACGGCTTGCCGTTCACGGGTGAAATGTTCTCGAAGTACTGTCCCTTGATCGGGTCGACCCATTCGCCGCCGATGTAGTGGCCGTAGCGAGCACGGTAGGTGGCGACGGATCCGGCCTGGCCGGGAGCGGCGTAGATGCTCGATACGCCTTCTTCAACAATGGTCATGAGCTGTCTCCTTTGACATCTGTGAGTGGAACCTGTGGCGATGTGAATCGCGTTGCACAGAAGGTACGTCGTGCAACGTTGCACAACCTTGCACGCGGCTCGACACCCGCCGAATGCCGCGGAAATTCCGGGGCTGCGGGGTCAGTGCCGAAGTTGCGGGTTCACTACCGCGGTGACTACTCCGCGGTGAGGCGTTCGATACGGCTCACGAGCATCGAGCGTTTGGGCGAGCGCGCAGGCAGCAGCCCAAGAGCGAGTTGCAGCACCTCAAGGTCATCGCGTCCGGCATCGGTGTCGGCGTATTCCAGCAGAACGTCGGCGCTCGCCTCCGCGATGAGAGCTTCACGCAGCGCGGTGCGCACGGTGGCGCGAAAGTCTTCCACCCCGGGTGAAATGGAGTCGGTGAGGACGTCGCCGACATAGGCCGCGAGCGCAACGCGGTGCGCACCGCGCTCGAGCAGCGAGAGCACCTGGTGCGCGTCGGATTCCATGATCGGCGTGAGGCGGTAGGGACGGGATTCCAGCTCGATAAATGGCGCGACCTTGGCCAAGACTTTGCGGAGGCGCACCATTTCGGGTCGCAACGTGTCGATACTGGTGCCCTCCCCGTATACGAGCTCGGTGAGGCGTTCGGCCGACAGGCCCTGCCGGTGAATCACCAGCATCAGCAGGATTTCAGCGTGACGGGTACCGAGCGGGGAGTGTGTGCTGACACCGTCACCCTCGACGGCGAGATAGGCGCGTTCCTGTCCGAGCACGCGCAGGTTGGCGCGCGCCGTGCGCGCGGGTGCGCGGCGCGGTGTTGCGGGTGACTGCTGCGGTTCGGCGCGGTGCCGAAGGCGCGCGACGAGCAGTTCCGACTCCACAGCCCTCGCCGTCGCGTCGACGAGAAGCTGGGCTTGAGGGGTGACGGCTTCGACGCCTCCGGTGACGTCGATGACTCCGAGGATCTCGCGCGTTTCAGGGTCGCGCACCGGGGCCGCCGTGCACGACCACGGCTGCACGAAGCGGTTGAAGTGTTCCGCGCCCTGAATCTGCACCGATTGTCCCAGCGCCAGCGCTGTTCCTGGTGCCGAGGTTCCGACCACCTGCTCTGACCAGTTCGCGCCAGCCACAAAGCCCATGTCGCTGGTGAGCGATTGGATGCCGTGGTCGCCCTCGACCCACAGCAGGCGCCCAGCGGCATCGCCGACAGCGACGACAACGCCGGAGGATGCGGCATCGCCCGGAACCAGGAGGGCGCGGATCATGTCGCGGGCTCCGGCGAGCGGGTGGTCCCGTCGGTACGCCTCAATCGCCTCGCGCGTGAACTCCAGCGGCGGCAGATCTTCGGCACCGACGGCCGACGCGAGGGAGCGGCGCCAAGATTCCCGCACAAGTTCACGCACGTCAAGCAGACGGGCATCGCCGAGATTGCCTGCGATGATCTCTTCGTGTGCACGTTCAATCAGCAGGCGTGATGTTTCGGGGGTCACACCGTGCGGCACTGCCCACTGTGAAGTCATGCTGTTCCTCTGCGAACGATGCCCTCCAGTGTACGCATGACGCTCGCCTGACGGCACCCGCTTACATCTAGTCAGGGGGTGAGCCGAAACGCACCACCTCAGCGAACGGCGCGTGCGCGAAGTGCCTCCGCAGCATCAGGGTCGAGCCCCGGCATGTCATCGACCGGAACCACGAGCGCGAGCAGAGCGCGGCTAAAGAAGTTGCGAGCACTGGCGGCGAGGGTGATGTCAACAATCTGCCGGTCGCTAAACCCGTGCGTTCGAAGCTCTGCAGAATCGGCGTCGGTCATCGTCGTCGGGGCAGAGCTGAGTTTGGCGGCGAAACGCATGATGGCCCGCTCAGCGTCAGTGAAGGCGCTGTCGTCATCGTGAGCAAAGCCGCGCAGACCGGCGGCATCAGTGAGTCCCGCGTTCACCGACTTTCGTCCGTGCGCGAGGAGGCAGTGGGCAGAGCCAATCGCACGGGCCGCGCCGAGTGTTGCGGCCTCGTAGTTGCGGACTCCGAGCGAAGGAACGAGGGCACGAATCAGCGACTCGAAGGCGTGATGTGCTTCGGGGTTGATTGCCATCGCCTGCGTGTAGGTGTGCACAAACCCGTCGTCAGACATGTCGGATGCATACATGTCGGCGGCGTGGCCCGTCACCTCAGCGAGGGTCGGGACGGTGATGATCATGCCAGGAAAGTACACCCGGACGGGACCTGGGAAAAGGGGGTCGCTAGCGCTGAGGGGCGTGCACGGGAAGGTGCAGAGTCACAACGGTGCCAGCCCCTTCTGCTGAGCGCAGGGCGACGCCGCCGCCGTGACGACGCAGGACCGTCGCGACGAGCGTCAGACCGATGCCGGAGCCGGCGATATCGCGCGCGTTTCCGGCCCGAGCCAGCTCATCAAACACGTGCGGTTGATCGGCGGCCCCACAGAACAACCGGCGATAGCCAGGGCGAGAACGCCCACACTGACTCCGGTCACAAGGCCACGCACTGTGCGAACAGCGCGAGATTCTGTGTTCATATGGCCAGACTATCGAGCCTTTGTTGCAACGCTGTCGCCGTCGTGTCGCAACTTTGCGACACGGTTACCCGGCCGTCACCTGCACGACGATAAGCCGCCGTGTGACCGCAGACGTGGTGCGCGAGGCGAAGCCAGCCTGCGTGTTCTTACGCGCGGGCGCTCCACCAATCGCGGAGGCGTTGTTCTGCGGCATCCTGGCCGATGATTCCCTCATCAAGGCGAATCTCCATCAAGAACTTGTACGCCTCGCCGACCTCGCGGCCAGGCCCGATGCCCAGGATCGTCTGAATCTGGTTGCCATCGAGTTCGGGTCGCAGCGAGTTGAGCTCTTCCTGCTCCGCAAGTTCATCGATGCGCTTTTCAATGTCGTCATATGCGCGAGCGAGGCGCGCCGCCTTCTTCTTATTGCGCGTGGTCACGTCGGCACGCGTAAGAATGTGCAGCTCGGCAAGCAGATCGCCGGCATCGCGCACGTAACGGCGCACCGCTGAGTCTGTCCACGCGCCCTCGGCATAACCAAAGAAACGCAAGTGCAGTTCGACAAGCTTCGCGACCGCGGCCGTCGTGTCATTGTCAAACCGCAGTGCCTGCAGACGCTTTTTCACCATGCGGGAGCCGACAACGTCGTGGTGATGAAAGGTCACGCCACCGTTGGGCTCAAGTTTGCGGGTGCGGGGCTTACCCACGTCGTGCAGCAGTGCAGCCAAGCGCAACGCAATATTTGGTTCCGCGTCACCAAACCGCTCTTTTTCGTGCTGGATCGCTTGGCGAAGAACCGTCAGTGAGTGCTCGTACACGTCTTTATGGTGGTGGTGCTCGTCAACCTCAAGCTGGAGTGCCGAAACCTCTGGCATGAACTCGTCGATGAGCCCCGACTCCACCAGAATACGAATGCCGCGCGACGGGTCGTCCGTCTGCAACAGGCGCACAATTTCAGACTGGATGCGCTCGGGCGACACGATGCTGATCGTGGCTCGCAGGGCAACGATCGCCTCGAGGGTCGGCTCGGCGACGGCAAATTCCAGTTGAGAGGCGAAACGGGCGGCGCGGAGCATGCGCAGCGGGTCATCGCCGAAGCTGATCTGCGGGTCGATCGGGGTGCGTAGCACACCGGCGACAAGGTCCTCAACGCCGCCTGTGGGGTCGACGAGCGTGACGGCCGGAACCTTCAGCGCCATCGCGTTGACCGTGAAGTCGCGACGGGTCAGGTCGGCATCGAGGCTGTCGCCAAAGGCGACGACGGGCTTGCGGGTGACACCGTCGTAAGCATCCGCGCGATACGTCGTGATCTCGACATTCTCGCCTTTGACACGTGCACCAATGGTTCCGAAGGCTCGTCCAATGTCCCACTGGGTCGTCGAAATGGGCGTTACGATCGCCAGAATTTCGTCTGGCAGCGCGTTGGTGGTGAAGTCGAGGTCGTGGGTCGGGCGCCCAAGCAGAGCGTCGCGAACCGGACCACCGACGAGGGCAAGATCTTTGCCTGCACCGGCAAAAGCCTCCGCAACCGTAGCGACGACGGGTGAGGTTGCGACTGCTTGAAGGCGCGCGAGACCCTCCACCATGTTCAGCATGCTTCGAGCCTACCGAAACGGCGCTGAACAGATGATGACTGCGGGCTACACCTGGTCGTTCGGCATCTGCGTTTCGGTGCGAGTCACACGATTTCCGGACGCAGGGTCAACCTGCGTCGAGGAAACACTTGACGACGAGCGACGGCTAAACATGACGGCAAGTCCGATGATGAACATCAGCGCGCCTGCACCCATCATGATGTACCCGACAAGATTGAGGTCGACCCAGTCGACCTCAAAGTTGAGTGCGAATGCCAAGATCGCGCCGACGACGAAAATGAAGATTCCGAATCCGATGGTCATGCTGCCTCCTCTGGGGATGTGCTGCTTTGCTATGTGACGCGACTTTAGGCGAATCGACATGCGCACAGAAGAGGGTTGACCGGCGGAGGTGACCTGGGGTATTTGGCGCCGCGCTATGCCGAGGTGCGCAAGAATCCGCCGATAATCAGTTCACGCACGCGGGGGAGAAGGTCAGCGCGGAGGGCCACGGGATCAACCTCCCACAGGTGCGCAATCGCGTCATTGATCTGCTGAAGCGAGAGCTCACCGTCACATGCGCCGACGAGTGCGGCGAGATCAGGGTCGACGGAGAGCGCACGACCAAAGCCGGAGCCCTGGTTGAGTTCAATCACCGTGGGGTCTTCCGCGCCTGGCAAATAGTGACGCTTCTCGGTGACGTCTGGCGCTGTCACCAGGTGCAACGCTGCGAGATCATCGTCGCTGAGCATGCCAACCGCGTCGTGAGCCGCGAGCATGTCGGAAAGATGCGCACCAATCGTCCCCTCCGCAGGGATCGGACTGGTGACACGTTCAAAACGGCCAAGCGTCGGCGAACCTTCAACCGGGCGGCGCAGCAAAACATACCCAAATCCGATGGCTGTGACGTTGCGGTGCGCAAAGTCGTCAAGCCACGCATCCAGCAGCAGTTCGTGTGCATCCGTACCCTGCACGGTTCCGCCGTCACGAATCCACAGCGCCGCGTACTCCGCCGGGTCAAGCTGTTCGCGTTCAATGACCCACGCATCCAATGGCACCGGCGAGTTTTCGACCCACGCGCGCACACGGTCGAGGCCGTCTGTGCCCCAGCGGTACTCCCAATTGCCCAAGAACTGCGCAATTCCGCCCGGCTTCAAGTGCTCGCCAACGCCAGCGAAGACCGCCGCAACGAGGTCATCGCCCTGCATCCCGCCGTCGCGATACTCATACGCTGGCACGTCATCACGGCGCGGTGTGATCACGAATGGTGGGTTCGACACAATGCGATCGAACGTCTCGCCCGCCACAGGTTCGAACAGGCTGCCAGCGCGCACATCAATGTCAGCCACCCCATTGAGCAGTGCGTTGAACCGCGCGAAGGCCAGCGCATTCTCTGAAATATCGGTAGCGACCACCCGATCGGCATGACGCCGAGCACGCAGCGCCTGAATGCCACACCCGGTGCCGAGGTCAAAAACACTCCCGGCTGGAGTCGGAACCTGGAGTCCGGCAAGCGTCAGCGATGCGCCCCCGACTCCCAAGACGTGGTCATCGGGGAGTGCGCCGCCGAGAGCTGTTTCGTCCAGGTCGCTGGCGACCCACCATTCACCGACACCCGCTTCATCCACAAACGACTGCGGCCGAATCAGCACGGTCGGCGCGCACATGTCATCTCCGCGAATGAGGCTCAGCGCACGCAACCCCTCAAGGCCCACGGTCGGCACCGCTGCGGCAACGTCTGCCGCCGGCTGCGCAACGCCGAGGACGAATAGGCGAGCCAGAACGGCAGTCGCATCCGTACGATTCTTCAGCGCACGCAGTGCAGGCACCCTGGTTCCGCGGGCAAACGCGTTGTCTGCAGCCACACCCCACGCGGCACGAATGCTCTCCGACGTGAAGCGTGCCTCACGAAGGTCGTCAGCAAGAGCAGCGATGAGGGCGGAATCAGCGTGAATATGCACCTCTCTATTGCATCACGCGGAGACGACGTGCGTTTCTACGGAGGCGAGGTTCCAAAATTGCGCAAATTCCGCGCGTGTGGTCAGGAGGAGTCTCGGAAACCCTCGCCAGCGAACATGAGATCGGCCTAATCTTCGGACGTGACGAAACGTACGCCACGAGTCCCCACAGGAGGTCATATGTCCATCAAGCGCATCGCCGGCAGCATCATGGTCGCCGGTCTTCTCACTTTCGGAGCAATGCCCCTGGTGGCGACCTCCGCGACTGCCTCTCCCGCACACTCTGAGCAGAGTGACGGTAGCGACCACGGCAACAGCAACAAGCCGGCCCGCCAGGACCCTCAGCCTGACAAGGGCAAGGACTGCATGGAACACGGCCGTTGGGGCGGTGTCAACGAGGATCACTGCGACGGAGGCCTCAAGTAGCCCATAGATGTCGAACGGTGTCGTGCGTGTCGGATCCGCGCGGCGCCGTTCGCTATGTTCAAGGGGATCCAATCTTTGAGGGACGGAGAACCCATGGCCGAGGTTGAAAGCTTCACGCTTGACCACACCGCAGTACTCGCACCGTACATTCGCCTGATCGGTGTGAGCGCCGGTCCTCGAGGCGATGAAATCTCCAACTTTGACGTGCGCTTCGTCCAGCCCAACGCTGGCGAAATTCCCACCGCAGGGCTGCACACGATCGAGCACCTGCTCGCGAGCCTGTTGCGCGATCGCCTCGACGGAGTGATCGACATTTCACCGTTTGGTTGCCGCACGGGCTTTCACCTGATCACGTGGGGTCAGCCCATGGTGGAACAGGTGGCCGTTGCCATCACCGAATGCCTCGAGTTCATCGCAAACGAGGCCGAGTGGAGCGATGTGCAGGGTGTTTCTGCCGAAGGTTGCGGCAACTACCGTGACCACAGTCTGCATAGCGCCCGCGAATGGGCGAAGGTCATCGTGGCGCAGGGCCTCAGCCGCGACGCCTTCCGCCGCGTCGGAGTCTAGGCACGTACCTGCGCTGTTGTCTCGGGCGTTCCGCGGGCGCGCACGACGCACACAGGGTGATATCCGGGGCGAGATGACAACGCTCGCTCGCGGGTTCTGGTCGTGCTGCCAGGGTAGCGACAGGGTTGCGTCCTAGAATCAAGGCAGTCGTGTGGCATGTGTTCACCCGACCATGTGACTATGACCACGACGCGATCTCTCCCTTCAGCCCTGCGCTGGCGCCACGCGGCGACACTCTGCACCGCGGCGCTTGTGGTTGGTTCGTCTCTCGTGATGGCACCCGCCGCGTTCGCTGCGGATGACGCGACACCCACACCCTCAGCCACTCCGGTCAGCCCCGCTCCAGAGCCGACGCCAGCCGATGGTTCCGGAACCATCGTTGCGGCCGCGCGCACCGGCGGAATCTTCCAGCCGGGTACCGACCTCGTCGTCGACGTGCGCCTCACGACAGACGCCGCCGACGTGACGGCAGGCGGCACCGCGACTCTGCGCATTGGTGCGGCGGCGCTGAGTAACGAAGGCGATATCAGTGCCTGGCTCAGCAACGAGGTGTCGTCGGCGCCGCTCATCGATATCGGAACCGTCACCGTTGATCCACAAGACGCCGATGCCTCGTCCGCGTTTGAGATTCGTGGTTCGCGCATCGTTTCTGCGCTCACCAGCCTCACTCCCGGGGTCTACCCGATTCAGGTTTCGTATGTTGCTGGCGCGGTGACCCGCACAGACAACGCCGTCATCTCGGTGCCGAGTGCCGACGACGGCGTGGCGGTTGTGGTTCCGTTCACGGCGCCCGCCATCAGTTCTGGGCTGCTTACCCCCGCGGCTCTTGCCGAGCTCACGGCTGCTGACGGCCACCTCACCATCGCGATGCGTGCAGCGCAGCAGGCGAATGTGATCGTCGCTGTTGACCCGGCGGTTATCGCAGCGATGCGGGTACTTGGCACCGCGGCTCCTGCCTCCGTGCAGTCGTGGCTTGCTGATTTCGAGGCGCTCGACAACGACATTTTTGCGTTGCCTTTTGCCGACCCCGACATTGCGACTCTGGTCAGCGCCAATGCGGCTGACCTCGGCCCGACCTCCCTTAACCGCTACCTGGACGCCAGTTTCACCGAGCCAGACGATGCGACAACACCGAGCCCCACGGCCGTGCCAAGCACCGCTCCGACACTTGACGAGTTGATCGCGATTCCGGGTGCCCGCGATGACCTGGCGTGGCCAGTGAGCGGAACCATGACGCAGGCGACCGCGGAGTGGGCGGCTGCCGAAAGTAAAACGCTGCTGCTGTCATCCGCCCAGGTCGCGGCGACACAGCCACACGTCACGCTTGAGGCCACGGGTGCAGACGCGTTCGTTTATGACGCCGAGCTGTCAGCGGCGCTGTCGCTCACCGTTTCTGAAGACGACGCGGTGTCACGCAACGATGACCTCAGCGCATTATTGGCACACGCGAGCGTGGCTGCCGACAGTCGGGTGCTCGTGGCATTCGATCGCGGCGTGGAGTGGGACGCCGCCGCGACGACCGAAACGCTCACCGCTCTGACCGCGGCATCAAACGGTCGCCTTACCGGTGACCTGTTGCTGCGGGCAGAAACGCCGGTTCCCGCTTCAGCGACGGCTGCGCCTGAGCCGACTGACCGTGCGAACACGTTGACATCTCTCCTGCAGAACGAAACGCCACTGGCCGCAATGGCGGTTGTTTTAACCGACCCGACACTCATCACGGGTGCGGACCGTGCCGAGGTTTTGCAACTGTTCTCAGCTGCCTGGGTTGGCAACGCGGACTGGGACGCCGCCGTTGCCGATCACCAAGAATCGGTTGCAGAAACTCTTGACGCTATTGATATCGCGCCGATCTCGACCATTCAGTTTCTGACGAGCGGTTCATCGATTCCGTTGCAGGTGCGAAATGACCTTCCGTTCCCGGCCACGCTCAAGCTCTGGGCTCAACCCGATGACTTCCGCCTGACCGTCGAATCACCGACCACGGTGCAAGCGCAGGCGGGGGCCGTGACGAAAGTCCTGATTCCGGTGACGGCCGGGCTCGGTAATGGCGACGTGACGATTCGGTTCTGGCTAACTGCCGAAAACGGACACGAAATCGGTGCCCCCATGTACACGGATGTTCTCGTGCGTGCGGAGTGGGAGAAGATTGGCGTCGCTGTATCGGTAGCGCTCGTCATCCTGCTGTTCGCCGGCGGTATATACCGCACAGTGAATAAACGACGCAAAGCCCGTACCCAAACGGAATATACCTCCGCTATCGCGCCAGATAGTGCGGTCCATGGCTCCGCCGAAGGATCCACAGATGCCGCGCGTCATGACGCAGAACCCAAGGATTTGAATGGCTAACATCGGGCGCGCAAGCGTGTTTATCGCGGCGGGCACCCTGGTTTCACGCCTGACGGGCCTTGTTCGCACCATGGTGTTGGTGACCGCCATTGGCGTCTTCGCCGTCGGTGACGCGTTCAACACCGCGAACGGACTACCCAACGCGATCTACGCGCTGGTCTCGGCTGGCCTCCTGACAGCGATCGTGGTTCCGCAGGTCGTGAAAGCCGCACGCAACGCTGACGGCGGCTCGGCCTTCATCTCGAAGCTCTTCACGATCGGCGTTGTTGGACTCTTCGTCATCACCGTGCTCGCGATGCTGGCGGTGCCGCTGCTTGTCGAGCTGTATTCACCACAGTTCTCCGCGCCGCAAAAGGCTCTCGCGGTCGCGCTCGGATACTGGTGCGTGCCCCAGCTGTTCTTCTACGGGGTGTTCGCGCTCATCGGCGAAACACTCAACGCACGTAATGTGTTTGGCCCGTACGCGTGGGCACCGGTCGTCAACAACATCGTGTCGACCGCCGGATTCGCGCTCATCATTTGGCTGTACGGCGGCAACCTCACGGTTATCGAAGACTGGACACCCGACCGCATTGCCTTGCTCGGTGGTTCCGCGACCCTCGGTATTGCCGTGCAATTCTTCGTGCTGATGCTGTTCTGGAAGCGCGCCAAACTGCGCGTGCGCCCCGACTTTCAGTGGCGCGGCGTTGGCCTCGGCGAGATCGTCAGAATGGCCGGCTGGACCTTCCTGATGGTGATGGTCGGAACCATTGGTGGCATTGTGCAGAGCCAGGTGGTTTCTGACGCCTCGGGTGAATACCCCGCCGGGCTCGTGATGAGCAATGCGTGGCTGGTTTACATGGTTCCGTATTCGGTCATTGTGTTGTCGATCGGTACGCCGTTCTTCACCCGAATGAGTGAGTTCGGGAGCGCCGGAAAGACGCAGGAGTTGCGGGAGACGATCGATACGTCGATTCGGACGCTTGGCTTCTTCATCGTGATCGCGACGGCCGTTCTCGCCGCGGGTGCCGTGCCGGCATCGCGCATCTTCACCAACTCTGGTGCCGAGGCGATTCTGTCTGCCCCGGTGCTGCTTGCGTACCTGGTAAACCTCATTCCGGTGGCGATCCTCTTTGTCATTCAGCGCATGTTCTACATCCTCGGCGACACCCGCACGCCGTTCTTCTTCACCCTGTTGCAGGGTGTGCTGATCGTGGCCTCCGCATATCTCGCCGCGGCCTTCCTGCCACTGAGCATGCTCGCTGCCGGTGTGGCGCTCGGGCAGTCGGTGGCGACGATTGTGCAGCTTGTGGTGGCCACCGTTCTGTTGCGTCGTCGTTTTGGCTCGCTGAATGCGAGTTCATGGCTGCGCGGGTATGCCCGGTTTGCGATCGCTGGCGTGATTGCTGGTGTTGCTGGGTGGGGTGTGTGGCAGATGCTGGGCGGAAGCACCAGCTGGCTCCTTGATGGCAAAATCACCGCCATGCTGGGTCTCGGCATCATCGGCGTTGTCGCCGGTGTTGTCTACATTGGGGTGCTGGCCATCGCACGCGCCCCCGAAGTTTCGGTCGCTACCGACACCATCAAACGGTTCCGCCGCCGCTCGGCGGAATAACCCGCGGTTACGATGGGTTTACATACCTGAAAGCCAGGAGGAAAAGTGCGTCAGGTCACCATTATCGGATCCGGTCCCGCCGGATTGACGGCAGCCATCTACACCGCTCGCGCGGGTCTTGAGCCGCTTGTTATTGCCAGCTCTGTTGAGGTCGGCGGTGAGCTCACCAAGACGACCGACGTGGAGAACTTCCCGGGCTTCCCCGACGGCATCCAGGGCCCTGAGCTCATGGAGAAAATCCAGGCACAGGCCGAGAAGTTCGGTGCTGAAATTGCCTACGCTGACGCCGTTGAGCTTGACCTTGACGGCCCAGTGAAGAAGATCACTCTCGGCGATGGCAAGGTCATCGAGTCGCAGACCGTGATCTACGCAACCGGTTCTGCTTACCGCAAGCTGGGTCTGCCTGGTGAAGAACGCCTTTCGGGCTTCGGTGTCTCGTGGTGCGCCACGTGCGACGGCTTCTTCTTCCGCGAACGCGTTATCGCGGTTGTCGGCGGCGGCGACTCCGCGATGGAAGAGGCAACGTTCCTCACGCGCTTCGCATCGAAGGTTTATGTCATTCACCGCAAGGACACCCTGCGGGCCTCCAAGATCATGCAGGAACGTGCCATGGCGAACGAGAAGATCGAGTTCATCTGGAACACCGAGGTCACTGACGTGCTCGGCGACGGCGCTGTCAGCTCGCTGCAGCTGCGCAACACGGTCGATGGTTCCGAGAGCACCCTCGACGTGCAGGGCCTGTTTATCGCCATCGGAAACGACCCGCGCACGCACCTCGTGCACGGCAAGGTTGACCTGACGGCAGACGGAACCATTTGGGTTGACGGACGTTCGTCGAAGACCACGGTTCCGGGCGTTTTCGCCGCAGGCGACGTGCTCGACCCGACCTATCGTCAGGCTGTCACGGCAGCGGGCTCTGGAACGGTGGCAGCCCTCGATGCCGAGCACTACCTCGCGGCCCTTGCCGATGGTTCCGCCTCCGTCGAGACGGCTGCCGCGGTCTAACGGAACATCCGCCGGTGCGCCGGCGTTATATTCGATGAGTGCGATCGCGCTCGATCTACAGAAAGAAGAATCATGACGGCACAGGCAACGAGTTCTGCAACGTGGGACACCGACGTTCTGCAGGCTGAGGGCCCGGTTCTGGTCGACTTCTGGGCTGAGTGGTGCGGTCCGTGCCGTGCTGTTTCGCCGATCCTCGACGAAATCGCGGCTGAACACGCTGGCAAGATCACGATCATCAAGCTCAACGTTGATGAGAACCCCGACCTCGCGATGAAGTACCAGATCACGTCGATCCCGGCGATGAAGGTCTTCAACAAGGGTCAGGTCGAGACCACGATCATCGGCGCCAAGCCTAAGGTCGCGCTCGAAGCTGATCTCGCCAAGTACCTCGGCTAATCACTGATTAGCCGTAAGGGGGCTTCGGAATCATTCACGTGGTTCCGAAGCCCCCTTACTTTTGCCACCCCGTGAGCGAGCGCTGTGAGACGAAATCCCGCACCCCGGTAGCTGAACGAGCACATCGAGACGAAACATCTCTCCGTGAAAACGGGGGAGTGGGGGTGATGTTTCACGTGAAACGTGACGCTATGCGGCCCCTGGACGGCCTGTGGGGTCGCTGGTGACTGCGTCCCAGGCTCGGTGGGTGTTCGTGTGTCCGAGGAGCTTCCAGACCGTTGTAGTGAGATCTGGGTACTCCAGGGCGATCTGGCGAAGGACGCGATAATTGCGCACGTCGTTGGGACGCTGCCCGCCGTTGGATTCGATGTTCTCGGCGCGAAGCGAATAGACGACAAGTTCGTCGACAGTGGGGAGCTCTTCCATGAACTCCCAGGGGTCTTCGCCGTGGCGAAGACGCTCGTGAACGAGCACGGCGCGCTCGTCCGCTGCTTCTGCACGAAGCAGTTCCAGACTCGCGCGCCGCGGAATACCCTCGGTCACACTGATGCCGTTCGGCAGCTAGCGAGAACCAAATTCAGCCTCGCCCAGCTCAGTCAAAATGCGGTTCAGGTCTTGAATGCTTGCGAATTCAATGTTGACCTGGCCTTTACGTGCACCCAGCTGTACCTTGACGCGCGTGTTGAGGCGGTCGCCCAATCGTGTAGCGACATCATCGAGGTAGGCGCGGCGTGCGCCAGCACTCGGCTTGGCCTTAGAACCGGCAGGAGTACCAATAGTCTTCGCAGCCGCTTCTGCCGCGCGGACCGATAGGTCTTCGTTCACGATCTTGTCCGCGAGCCTCGTCATGCCCTCGATACCCTCAACCGAGAGAATCGCGCGGGCGTGGCCGGCGGAGAGCACACCGGCAGCGACACGTTGCTGAACGGCGACGGGGAGCTTCAACAGACGCAGCGTGTTACTGATCTGGGGGCGTGAGCGGCCGATCTGGGTGGCGAGCTCTTCGTGCGTGATCCCGAAGTCATCGAGGAGTTGCTGGTAAGCCGACGCTTCTTCGAGCGGGTTCAGCTGCGAACGGTGCAGGTTTTCCAGCAGCGCATCGCGCAACAGGTTTTCGTCGCTGGTTTCGCGCACGATGGCAGGAATCTTGGCGAGGCCCGCCTCACGTGAAGCGCGGGTCCGACGCTCACCCATGATGAGTTCGTACGTGCCATCTTCGAGCGTGCGCACGACAACGGGCTGCATGACACCGAACTCCTTGACGGAGTGCACGAGTTCAGCAAGGTCTTCAGGGTCGAAGACCGTACGCGGCTGACGCGGGTTCGGGACGATGTCATTGGGGTCAATCTCAATGAGGCGCAGACCCGGAATGCTGATAAGGTCTTCTTCCTCAGCGGTAGCAGCCTTCTTCTTCGTGGCGGGGGAGTCCTTTGCTACCGGCGCCCCGGGGAAGAACACGTCGACCGGACGTGCCTCGGACGCATCAGACGTCGGAATAAGTGCTCCTATTCCCCGACCCAGTCCTGTTCGCTTAGCCATTAGGCTCGACCTTCCCCTTCGCGAGCGCTTTTGCGCACGATTTCTACTGCAGCCTCCCGGTAGGCAATTGCGCCAGCCGACTGAGGATCATATGAGACAACCGTCTGACCGAAGCTTGGAGCCTCAGACACACGGACAGAACGCGGAATCACGGTCTCGAGAACCTGATCCGCAAAGTGTGAGCGTACCTCTTCCGCAACCTGCTGCGCGAGTCGAGTGCGCCCGTCATACATTGTCAGCAGAATCGTTGAGACGTGGAGTCGCGGGTTGAGGTGCTTCTGAATCATCTGCACGCTACCCAGGAGCTGACTCAATCCCTCGAGCGCGTAATACTCACACTGAATCGGGATAAATACCTCATCAGCCGCGGTAAATGCGTTGATGGTCAGTAGTCCGAGTGAGGGTGGGCAGTCAATGATGATGAAGTGAGGCTTGATGTCTACGGACTCGAGATACTCTTCCATCGCGGTACGCAGACGGTGCTCGCGTGCAACCTGTGAGACGAGTTCAATTTCAGCGCCGGCAAGATGGATCGTACTTGGTGCGCAGAAGAGGTTATCCGACTCCGGGCTGGGCTGAATGACTTCAGCGAGCGGGAACTCGTCGATCAGAACGTCATAGACACTGGGAATGTCAGCGGTGTGGGGCACACCGAGTGCTGTTGATGCATTGCCCTGCGGATCAAGATCAATGACGAGCACCCGAGCGCCGATGCTCGCCAGGGCCGCCGCGACATTCACGGCTGACGTCGTCTTACCAACGCCACCCTTTTGATTCGATACCGTCAGAATGCGCGTCTCGGCAGGGAGATTGACGTCGGTGGCTTCCAAGATGCGGCGACGAGCGCTGAGATCGGCAAGTTCACGCGCCAATGGCGTGTCATCACCAAAAATCGTGGTGTCGTCAGCGGGGGACTGTTTCACGTGAAACACACTCCTTTACGCGCGAAGACCAGCTTTTCTACTCTAGGCGATATGGCGGACACTAGCGTCGGCGTGTTGTCCTGAGATGCGAATTCAGCCGCGGAATGGGCAGGAAAGATCACGTCTGCACCATCGATATTGCACACAGGCGCGAAAACCATCACGAGAAGCATCGAATCAGCGCGACGTGCGTGCGCATCACTCGGTTTCACGTGAAACATATTCCTGTGCGACCCATTTACTCACTGAGGCGCAGCCGCGGATGCGCAATGCAATACCCCAACGCTCATTAATGAGCTCGGGTGCAGGGTGGTGGAGCTCATAAGGGGTCGCCGTCAAAGGCGCGCGCTTTCCAGCCGGGGGAGCGGGCGAGGCGATACGCCGAAAATCCCAGTGGGGGTGCTTATGGAGCGAAAGTTTCACGTGAAACGTAGGCTACTTATCAGTCGGAACATCGGAGTCCGTACGGGCGGGGAGTCAATATCGTCGGCATCCGGTACTACATCGATATTTTCGCGCGAAGAACTACTTTGCCGGCCCGCACCCGTACCGGGCCGATTGGCTTCCCAATAAGCGGGAGTATCCACCAGACGTTCAGCGCGCCACCGCCCCACGAGGGCCATGATGGGAATCAAAACAAACACGGCAATAAATGGCATGCTGATCGTGCCCCGCGCGAACACATACATCAACATGCCGCCTGCAACAATCGATGCGATGAGCAGGATCCGATTCTTCACGTCATCATCCTTACATCCCTGAAGAGCTGGGTCGATTTGGTTTCACGTGAAACGGAACCCTGACAGCACATGCACTCACGGCGCTTCGCGTGTCGCTGGCTGATCACCATCTGGCGAATTTGCGGGGGAGTAGCCTTCTGCCATCCGTGCTGCTTCCGCAGCTTCGCGTCTTTGTCTGACGATGGCCTTCATGTTCCGGGTGCGCTCCGCCATACCTCCCAGGCGGATATAAATTGTGAAACCGATGAGTGCGAAACCGGCGACAGGACCAAGCAGAACTATCACGGGGGTGGCTGCGGGCGTTTCGACAGCGACGTACAATATCCCAGCAAGCAGCAGAATCGCGATCACTGACAAGACCATCTTCTTCATATCGACGCACACCCCCATCGCAACGTCTCCCCCCAACAATTCTCGCCTGCCCAACCTCAGTGCGATGTTTCACGTGAAACACCCCCACCCTGTACAAGAAGGAACGGTCAACACTCCGCCGCAGATTCATTTCCCCTCACGATGCCCACTCAACAGCGAACAGAGCACGGACCACCGCCAAACTTCGAAGCCGCTACCCGCCCCCACACCATGCCCCGGAGATACTCCCTACACCCCAGTGCTATGTGCCCGTCGAATCCCAAGCCGATGGCACCTTCCCACCCCACGACGTTATGCAACACCGCCGCCCTACAACCCGCACATTTCCCCCAAAATCCCGCGACGTAACGCTTTTGATGATGCATAGCGCAACACCCAACCTCGCCCGCAAACCGGCCAAGCCGGTTGTACCAAGCGCTCCCGATGCCACGCCGCCCCCCCACCTCAGCCAACCCAGCAACCAACTCAGCCAGCCCAGCAACGGAACCCGGCGTTCGAAGGAGTGGGGGATGACGGAGTGGATATTGGCGGGTCTGGCAGGCCGCCCGCATGGGCGGCCTGGAGATATCCCCGGAGTCATCCCCCGCTCCGCCGTCCAAACTCAACGCCAGCAACCCGATCCATCCACCCCTCAGCAGGGAAAAGAAAAGGGCCCGTGTTTCACGTGAAACACGGGCCCTAACAAATGTCAGGTCTAACCGCGAACAACCCCGCGGAACACCCGGGTTGATTCATCCAGGACACCTTCGCCGAGCACAGATACCGAGATGTCCGAGATCTTGTACTTGCGGATCACTTTTTCGGCAGCGTCGATCTCATTCTGCACCGAGGCTCCCTTGAGAAAGATGATTTCTCCGCCATCGCGCACCAGGGGAGCAGTGAAGGGGATCAACGTGCGTAGGGCTGACACGGCGCGTGCGGTAACCGCATCGAGTACGGCGCCTTCAGGCCACTCTTCGCCGCGGCCGCGGAAGACGGTGACGTTCGAGAGTGCGAGGGTATCTACCTGCTCGTTGAGCCAGTTGACGCGGCGTTCCATGGGCTCAATGAGCACCCACTCGACATCGGGCCGAGCAATCGCCAACACGAGGCCAGGGAGACCGGCGCCCGAGCCCACATCGCCGACACGGCCGGAGAACAGGGGAGCGGTGATCGCGCTGTTCAGGATGTGGCGGGTCCAGAGACGGGGCAGTTCCAACGGGCCGATGAGGCCACGCTCTTCTCCCTGCTCAGCGAGAGCCTGGGTGAAGGCGCGTGCCTTGTCGATGTTGTCGCCGAACAGCGTCGCAGCTGCAGTGGGTTCTTGTTCGAGTGTCATGAATGTTTCACGTGAAACTAAGCGCGTCGGAGCACAGTGTGACGGTCTGCACCGTCACCGTAGGACTCCGAGATCAGGCCGCGGTCAGACACGATGTCGTGCACCAGCTTGCGCTCGTACGACGACATTGCCGGCAGCGATGCCTGTGAAGCACCCTCATCGAGTCGCGCGATGGCACGGTCGACAAGCTTCTCCAGCTCCTGCTGGCGTGCATCGCGGGATCCACCGATGTCAAGAATCACACGGGAGAAGTGCACGGTCTTGTTCTGCACAGCCAGGCGCGTCAGCTCTTGCAGTGCCTGCACCGTCTCCGGGTCGGAGAGCGTGCGCAGCGACGTTCCGTCGGACTCGACAGAGACATAGGCGCGGCCCTGGCGAACGTCGAGTTCGAGGTCACCATCAATGTCAGCGATGTCGAGCAGACCCTCAATGTAGTCGGCTGCGATGTCGCCTTCTTGCTCGAGATCAGCCGTTTCGGTCGGTTCATTCACGGGTGCGTCAGTCATCGTCGCCTCCTACTTCTTCTCGTCGGGATTCGCGCTATCAGTGCCCGAATCTGAGGCTTGCGCAGAGCCACTCTGATTGGCGTTGTTCTGCTTCTGAGCCTGCTTCTTAGCGCGGTTCTTGCCGAGGGGCTGTTCACGCTTCGGCTGCTGTACCTTGCGCTGTTCTGCCTCTTCAAGCAGTCGCTGCTGTTCTGCTTCGTACTGCGCAATCGTGATCACGTTGCCCTTGGCATCGAGTGCCTTGCCCTTCTTCAGCAGGCGGGCTTCGCGAGCCTTTGCAGCGTCGGAACCAGGGGTGGGCATGTTGCGAATAACGATGAACTGCTGGCCCATGGTCCACAGGTTCGAGATGAACCAGTAGAGAACGACACCGAGCGGGAAGAAGACACCGGAGAAGACGAAGGCGAACGGAAGAACATAGAGCATGATCTTCTGGATCTGGTAGGCCTGGCCGGTCTTAGCCTCGGGGGAGAGGTTCTTCGAAACGATCTGCAGCTGGGTGAAGAACTGCGACCCGATCATCAGAATGACGAGGATGACGAGGATGGTGACGGTCAGTTCCCAGCCCGGGTTCTTCGACTCGAGCGAGCCCATGAGGGAGTCATGCAGCGATGCAACGTCAAACAACTTCGCATCGTTGAACTGCTGAGTCAGTTCGGCGCTCAGGAAGCCAACGCCACCCTTGCCCTTGTCTGCGTTCGTATTGACTTCGTTCAGCGTCTGGAAAAGAGCGAAGAAGATGGGCATCTGCACAAGCAACGGCAGGCAACCAGAAACCGGCGTGGTGCCGTGCTTCTTGTACAGTGCCATCGTCTCGCGGCTCATCGCCTCGCGGCTCAGCTGATCCTTTTTGCCCTTGTACTTTGCCTGGACTTTACGCAGATCAGGAGCAATTTCCATCATGCGGCGCTGGCTCTTGATTTGCTTCACCGTCAGCGGAACCAAAGCCGAACGGACGACGATCACAAGACCCACGATGGCAAGTACCCAGGTGGTTCCGCTCGCGGCCGGCATACCGACAACAGTCAGAAGCCAGTGCCAGGCGACCAGGATCGCTTCAACGGCCCATTTCAGGGGCCAAAGGATGATGGAAAACAGATCCACGGATCAGTCCTTTCCAGACGGCACGACAAACCCACGCGGCGTGAGTCCGTGTCGAAAATGCGGATGAGGGGGAACGTCGTCTTCGCCGCCCTGAGCCCAAGGGTGGCAGCGACTGATGCGCGCCGCGGCTTTCGCCGCCCCCTTCAATAGGCCATGTTGTTGCAGCGCACCAACGGCATAGGCGGAACAAGACGGATAGTACTTACACACGTCGCCATAGATCGGAGAGATCACGGCGCGGTAGGCAGTCATAACGCCAATGGCTGCATTTCGCGGCCACAGGGGAAGGGAACGGAAGAAGTCGCGCGACGCGAGGTGGTCGGTGCCGCGAGCGTACGCAGGAAGGGCGCTCGTCATGATGCCTTCTTCTCCAAAGACCGTCGAACTTCATCGCGCAGCGACTGATAATCGCTGCCGGCAGACGACGGAAGGGCGCGGATGACAACATCCGCGCCCATTCGCACCGAAGGCAATGCTTCGGAACAGATCGCTTTGAGGCGACGACGGATCGTGTTTCGCACGACCGCCGTTCCTACTTGCTTGCTCACGATGAAACCAAAGCGCGCAGGACGATCTTCACCCGTCTGGGTGACATACGTCACAGTGTGTGCGCCAGCACCTCGAACACCGCGTCGGACGACTGCTTTATAGTCGGCTCCGCGGGTGATTCGATGCGGTCTCGCGAGCACCGCGAGTGGTTACGCCGACAGCTCGACGCGACCCTTTGCACGACGTGCAGAAAGGATCGCGCGGCCCGCGCGGGTGCGCATACGGGCGCGGAAGCCGTGCTTCTTGGCGCGGCGGCGGTTGTTCGGCTGGAAAGTACGCTTGCTCATGGGGTCACTCCGGAGATGCAGTCTCCGGGATGAGTGCTTCCGGGGACTAACGGACAAGGGTTGATGCACCCGTAGCGGGGCATAAGTCAACCGATTTAGGCTACGACTTTCCCGGCCAACAAGCAAACTGAGACCCAAACTAGTGATTATCCCCACGTTCCGGTCAAACCCCAGAAGACACGCACAAATCCGCCGTAGAGTGGAGGTTGCTCTTGCCCACCCGGCTCGCTACCGTTGCACAAACGCCGGGTTATCCACAGCATGAACTCAGGTTCATTGCGCACTTCCGTTGGGGGAAACACAGCCATGACGCAGCACGACATTCCGGATGTTCCTGTCTGGAAAGCCGTCATGCAGCACCTTGCGACCGATGACCGCGTCACACCGCAAATGCATGGCTTCCTTAACCTCGCCGTCGCACAGGGTGTGATGGGCGGAATGCTCTACATCCTGGTGCCGAATGATTTAACGGCCGGCCAGCTCAAGCGAATCAAGCAGCCCATGAGCGAGGCTCTCGCCGCTGTCGGCGAAAACGAGGCGACCGGATTCCGCATCGCTGTCGACCCTGAACTCAACGAAACGCAGATCACCGCACCGGTCACTGTGCACGAGAATCCCATTCCGCGTCCGATCGAAGAGCCGGCTCCGGAACCAGTACAGACGCACAATTCTCGTCACGACACGAGGTTGAACCCGAAATACACGTTCGACAGCTTCGTTATCGGCCAGTCCAACCGGTTCTCGCACGCTGCCGCTGTCGCCGTCGCCGAAGCGCCTGCTAAGGCTTACAACCCGCTCTTCATTTATGGTGACTCCGGTCTTGGTAAGACCCACCTCTTGCACGCCATCGGCGATTACGCGATTAATCTCTACGCCGGCGTGCGCGTTCGTTATGTTTCCAGCGAAGAATTCACCAACGACTTCATCAACTCGATCGCCAACAACCGTGGTTCCGCTTTCCAAGCCCGCTACCGCGACGTCGACATTCTCCTGATCGATGACATTCAATTCTTGCAGGGCCGCGCCGAGACGCAGGAAGCGTTCTTCCACACGTTCAACACGCTGCACGATCACGACAAGCAGGTTGTGATCACAAGTGATGTCGCACCGAAGTTGCTCACCGGGTTCGAAGATCGCATGCGTTCGCGCTTCGAGTGGGGTTTGATCACCGACGTTCAGGCACCTGACCTGGAAACCCGTATCGCGATTCTCCGCAAAAAGGCACAGAGCGAACGGCTGCAGATTCCCGATGAGGTGCTCACCTACATCGCCACCATGGTCTCGTCGAACATTCGCGAGCTCGAGGGCGCCCTCATCCGCGTCTCCGCATTTGCGAGCCTCAACCGCTCCACCCTCGACATGGGTCTGGCCCAGACGGTGCTGCGCGACATCGTTGACCAGACTGAGGCAAATGTCATTTCTCCGACCGACATCATTACGGTGACTGCGCAGTACTTTAAGTTCACCGTCGACGATCTCTATGGTTCCAGCCGTTCCCAGGCGGTCGCCACTGCTCGTCAGATTGCCATGTATCTGTGCCGCGAACGCACGAGTCTTTCCCTACCGAAGATCGGTCAGCTCTTTGGCGGACGCGACCACACCACCGTGATGTACGCGTACAAGAAGATTGCCGAGCTCATGAAAGAGCGCCGCTCGATCTATAACCAGGTCACGGAGATCACCGCGCAGCTCAGCCGCCGCTGACACGCACAATCAATCTCAGCGCGTTAAATCGCGCGAAAACCGAAAATCCCCGACTTCATCTCTCGAAGTCGGGGATTTTCGTTGTCTGAAACGATTCTCCGCGCACACACAGCGCCGGTCATGCCTGGCACGGGTATCACCGGCCATCCGGTGCGCGCTCAGGTCGCCACCGGGGCTCAGTGAGCTCCACACTCTCAACGACGCTCAGAGCGCTATTTCGACGATTTTCCGTTCGGAACCATGAGCTGCGTTCGAAAGCTGCCGAAATAAGTCGTCAGAACGGATTCTCTCAAGCAGGCATCGACCACCAAACAACGCTCGCTGGCGCTCTGCCCGTTCGAGTTTCTCGACATCAAAAATGACCTTGGAGGCGAAAAAGTGCGTCAAATCGCCCGCGACGCGCCCGAGAAGGCCTCAAAAAGGAGTTTCACACACGTGTGGATAACTTGTGGATAAGCCTGTTTTCCTGTCGACGGATTGTGAACGAAATGACAAGGCTTGTGGAGAACTTGTGATTTCGGGAAGTTTTCCACAGGGTTGTTCTCCCGCGTAATTACACCGATTTCCACAAGTAACACCATTGTGATTCCCTACTCTCGCTTGGCTTCCACAGAGTTGTCCACAGTATCCACAGGTGTTAACACTGTTAACCAGATCTCTCTCTATAGGCCAGACTTCCGATGACCTTGACGGATTTGGCTGTGGGCTGTGGCTTGTCCACACAGTGGCGCTAGTGTTGTAACCCCAAGCAGGGAGTTCAAGGGAGCGAACGTGAAGTTCCACGTGAATCGCGACGTTTTCAGCGAAGCCGTCTCGTTCGTCGTCAAGTTGTTGCCGCAGCGCAACCCGCAGCCGATCCTGGCCGGAGTGCTTATCGAAGCAACTGACGAGGGTTTGTCGTTGTCGGCTTTCGACTACGAAGCGTCGGCGCGAACCGTCATTGAGGCAACGATCGACGAGCCGGGCACGATCCTCGTGCATGGTCGGCTGCTTTCCGATATCGCAAGCCGATTGCCGAATGCTCCCATCGAGCTGGCAACGCAAGACGATGGTGGAATTCTGCTGACCTGTGGTTCCGCCCGATTCACGCTGGCTTCCATGCCCGTCGCGGAATACCCGGCGATCCCGGAAGTGACAGGCGAATCAGGACTCGTTCCTGCTGAGGAATTTGCCACCGCAATTGCTCAGGTCGGTTTTGCTGCTTCCCGCGATGATGTCACGCCGGTGCTGACCGGTGTGCTGCTTGAAGTTGCCGGCACAGAGCTCAGCCTCGTCGCAACTGACCGTTACCGCGTCGCGCTTCGCGATGTGCAGTGGGACGGCCAATCCGTCGACAGCACTGCGCTGGTTCCGGCCCGCACGCTGCTCGAAGTTGGCAAGACGTTCTCGCACGCCGAAAACATTTCGGTTGCCTTCTCCGGATCAGGTGATCGCGAGATCATTTCGTTCACGGCAGGCAACAAAACCGTCACTTCGCTGTTGATCAAGGGAAATTTCCCGCCGGTCCGCCGCCTGTTCCCCGAGCAGACTGAGCACTACGCCGTCGTGAACACCGCAGATCTCGTTGAAGCTGTGCGCCGTGTTTCGCTCGTGCTTGACCGCTCGGCTCCGCTGCGCTTCACCTTCACGAACGAGTCGGTCACGATGGATGCTTCAGGCAACGAGCAGGCTCGCGCATCCGAATCGATCGATGCCACGCTTTCCGGCGGCGACGATGTCGTCATTGGCCTGAACCCGCAGTTCTTGACCGAGGCCCTCGGCGCTGTCAAGAGCGAGTTCACCCGCATCACGTTTACCTCAACCGACAACGCGAACAAGCTCAGCCCCGTATTGATCACGGCGCAGACGTCGGTCGATGGTGCTTCAGGCGACAACTTCAAGTACCTGTTGCAGCCCAACCTGCTCCTTCGCTGAGCGCGATGTTTGTTGAGCACCTCGGGCTGCAAGACTTTCGCAACTACAAAACAGCGGAAGTCTCGCTTGCCCGAGGCGCAAACGTCTTCGTCGGACGCAATGGCCAGGGAAAAACCAACCTCGCTGAGTCTCTCGCCTACCTCGCAACGCTTGGCTCGCACCGCGTTTCGCAAGATGCACCGCTCGTGCGCGAAGGACAAGATGCCGCGTTTGTTCGGGCCCGGCTTGCGCACGGCGAACGTCGCGTCACGCTCGATCTCCAGATCAACAAACAAGGCGCAAACAAAGCGCGTGTAAACGGGGCGCCGGTAAAACCGGCCGAATTGCCTCGGTATGCGCACGTCGTGTTGTTCGCTCCCGAAGATCTCCAGATTGTGCGTGGTGATCCGTCGGCACGACGAAAATTCGCTGACCAAATGCTGATTCAGCGTCGCCCGCGCATGGCAGGCATCATCGCTGACTATGAACGCGTGCTCAAACAGCGCAACGCACTGCTGAAGTCAGCGCGTGCCCGCGGTGTCAAGGGCGAAGGCCTCTCCACCCTCGAGGTGTGGGATGACAAACTCATCGCGTTTGGATCACAGCTCATCGATGCGCGTCTCGCCCTGGCTGCCGAAATGGCAACTCCCGTCGCCGATGCCTACACCGCGATCGCCGGCGCCGACCACTCGCCGACACTCACCTGGGTGCTGTCAATAACCGGCGCCGACCCGGAAGAAAATGAGGCGTCCGTTGACAGCGCGCAGAGCGGAACCACGGCTGAGCTGTTCCGTGCGGCTCTCGTGGCAAAGCGCTCGAGTGAGCTGGAACGCGGGTTAACTCTCGTCGGTCCGCACCGAGATGACCTGCTGTTGATGGTGCGCGGGCTGCCCGTGAAAGGTTACGCATCGCATGGTGAATCGTGGTCGGTTGCACTCGCACTGCGGTTGGCCTCAGCCGAACTTCTGCGCGAAGAGCTCAGTGCAGGCGACCCCATTCTGATTCTTGACGACGTTTTCGCCGAGCTTGATGCCCAACGACGCACACGACTCGCCGAGCTCGCCGCCGGTTATGAGCAGGTCATTGTCACGTCTGCAGTCGAAGAAGATGTTCCGCCCCAGTTGCGTGCACACGTCGTGCGGGTGCAATCTGGCCAGATCATCGCGATCGAACCGGCAGAAAACTCGGAAAATAGCGTGTCAGAAACGATCCTGACGGCAGGCGAAAGCGATGTCACCGTTGCCGAGGAGGATGAACCGTTTTGAGCGAGAACGCAGATCTTCCCGAGACGCTCGCCACCTACCTTCGCCTGCGCGGTCTCAAGGCTCCGAATCGCCGTCGTAAGCGTGTGCGCATCGATGAAGACGATCCGGCCGCACCGTTCATGCCTGGCCGTGACCCGCATTCCATCGACAGTGTGCTTGCCGACCTGACGAAAAAGTCCGGATGGGACCCCCTTCTCGCACAGGAGGATCTCCTCCAAAACTGGAAAGAAATCGCTGGCGACGAGACAGCACAACACACCACACCGGTCGGCCTCGCCGACGGCGTTCTCACGATTCGGTGCGACTCCACCGCGTGGGCAAAGCAGCTGCAACTGATGCGCGCGGTGATCATGACGCAGATCGCCGTTCACCATCCCGCGGCGAAAGTTTCATCTGTGCGCTTCTTAGGGCCGGACGTACCCTCGTGGAAATGGGGTCCACGCACAGCGCCAGGCCGGGGACCTCGCGATACCTACGGTTAAACCACCTACGGCGGTACCCGGAACCATTTTCGCGCGGCACAGGGGCATATGTGGCCGTTTGCCTACGCTTTCTTGATAGACTGAACGCTGACTAACTCAGATTCGGAGCACTAGTAGCGATGACGTCGAAAACCCCTGAAGACCAGCCGGAAACGACTAACCCGCAGGGAAAGCACGCCGTCCCAGGCGACTACGGTGCGGACGCGATTCAAATTCTGGAGGGCCTCGAGGCCGTCCGTAAGCGCCCGGGTATGTATATCGGCTCCACCGGCCCGCGCGGTTTGCACCACTTGGTGTATGAAATTGTCGATAACTCGGTCGATGAGGCCCTTGCCGGCCACGCAGACAATATCGATGTGCGGATTCTGCCCGATGGTGCCGTGCGCGTCGTCGATAACGGTCGTGGTATCCCGGTAGACCCGCACGCGTCTGACCCGTCGAAGTCGACGGTCGAAGTTGTGCTCACGATCCTGCACGCGGGTGGAAAGTTCGGTGGTGGCGGCTACGCCGTCTCGGGCGGTCTGCACGGTGTGGGTTCGTCGGTCGTGAACGCACTGTCTTCCCGGTTCGAGGTGGAGGTCAAGCGTCAGGGCAACGCATGGCGCATGACGTTCGAAAAGGGTGGAAACCCGATCGGCGGCCTCCGCAAGGAAGAAGAGACCGAAGAAACCGGAACCACGATTACGTTCTGGCCAGACCCGGAGATCTTCACCGAGACGGTTGACTTCGAGTACGAGACGCTGCGTACGCGCTTCCAACAGATGGCGTTCCTGAATAAGGGGTTGCGCATCTCATTGCGTGATGAGCGTGAGGCTTCGCTGTATGAAACGCAGGCGGAAGACGGAACCATCGTGCAGGTTCAGCCGACGGATGTCTTCCTCTACGAGCGCGGTCTTGTCGACTACGTCGAATACCTCAACCGTGTGCGCAAGGCCGAGGTTGTGAACGAAGACATTATTGACTTCGAAGCAGAAGACACCGGTCGTGACGGAAAAGACATTTCTCTTGAAGTCGCGATGCAGTGGACCACGTCGTACTCCGAGAACGTTTTCACCTACGCGAACACGATTAACACGCATGAGGGTGGTACGCACGAAGAAGGTTTCCGTGCCGCATTGACCACGCTCGTGAACAAATATGCGCGTGCTAAGAACCTGCTCAAGGAAAAGGACGACAACCTCACCGGTGATGACGTTCGTGAGGGCCTCACCGCCGTCATCTCGGTCAAGCTTTCTGAGCCACAGTTTGAGGGTCAGACGAAGACGAAGCTTGGTAACACCGAAGCCAAGGCGTTCGTTCAGAAGGTCGTCGGCGATCAGCTCGGTGACTGGTTTGACCGCAACCCCGAGCAGGCCAAGAACGTCGTCAAAAAGGCAATTGATGCAGCGACCGCGCGTATGGCTGCGCGTAAGGCACGTGAATCTGCCCGCCGCAAGAGTGTCTTCGAGTCGGCCGCGATGCCAGACAAGCTCAAGGACTGCACGAGCAAAGACCCGTCCATTTCAGAAATCTTCGTCGTCGAGGGTGACTCTGCAGGTGGTTCCGCTGTTTCCGGTCGTGACCCGCACACCCAGGCGATCCTCTCGCTGCGAGGCAAGATCCTCAACGTGGAGCGTGCGCGCCTGGACAAGGCACTGGCGAACCGTGAAGTTCAGGCCATGATTCAGGCCTTTGGCACGGGCATCGGTGAAGACTTCGACATCGACAAGGCGCGCTATCACAAGATCGTGCTGATGGCTGATGCCGATGTTGATGGCCAGCACATCACCACGCTGCTGCTGACGATGTTGTTCCGCTTCATGCGCGGCCTCATCGAAGCTGGCTACGTTTACCTGGCTATGCCGCCGCTGTACCGCTTGAAGTGGTCAAACGCTGAGCACGAATACGTGTACTCCGACGCTGAGCGTGACGCGCTGCTCAAATTCGGCCTCGAAAACGGCAAGCGTCTGCCGAAGGATGCAGGCATCCAGCGTTACAAGGGTCTCGGTGAGATGAACGCCAAGGAGCTGTGGGAGACCACGATGGATCACACGACGCGCACGCTGCGTCAGGTGAGCATCGATGACGCTGCCGCTGCCGATGAAATTTTCTCGGTGTTGATGGGTGAAGACGTCGAATCACGACGTAACTTCATCCAGCGCAACGCCAAGGACGTCCGCTTCCTGGACATCTGATTCCGAGACTGAAGAACAAGAAACGACATCGATATGACTGACGAAGAACGTCCGGATCAGACCCCCGCGCACGACCACGGCAAGATCGACCAGGTCGATCTCCAGCTGGAAATGCAGCGCTCGTACCTTGACTACGCGATGGCCGTCATCATCGGCCGTGCCCTGCCTGACGTGCGCGATGGCATGAAGCCCGTGCACCGTCGCGTGATTTACGCGATGTATGACGGTGGCTTCCGCCCAGACAAGAAGTTCTCGAAGTGCGCCCGTGTTGTCGGCGAGGTCATGGGTCAGTACCACCCGCACGGTGACACCGCGATTTACGACGCCCTCGTGCGCCTCGTGCAGCCGTGGTCGCTTCGCTACCCGCTGGCCCTGGGCCAGGGTAACTTCGGTTCGCCCGGAAACATGGGTGCGGCTGCCCCGCGATACACCGAGACCAAGATGGCTCCGCTCGCGCTCGAAATGGTGCGCGACATTGAAGAAGGCACTGTCGACTTCCAGGAGAACTACGACGGTGAAACTCAGGAGCCGACGGTTCTGCCTTCGCGCTTCCCGAACCTGCTGGTCAATGGTTCCGTTGGTATTGCCGTCGGTATGGCAACCAACATCCCGCCGCACAACCTGCGTGAAGTTGCCGAAGGTGCGCTGTGGGCACTGCAGAATCCGGATGCGTCGCGTGAAGAGCTGCTGGAAGCACTCATGGCTCGCGTACACGGCCCGGACTTCCCGACGGGCGCGCAGATCCTCGGAACCAAGGGCATCCGTGATGCATACCGCACCGGTCGTGGTTCCATCACGATGCGTGCTGTCGTCAATATCGAAGAGATTCAGGGCCGCACGTGCCTGGTTGTGACGGAGCTGCCTTACCAGGTCAACCCCGATAACCTCGCGGTGAAGATTGGTGATCTTGCCCGCGAAGGCAAGGTCACCGGTATCGCTGACATTCGCGACGAGACGAGTGACCGTACCGGTCAGCGCCTCGTTGTTGTGTTGAAGCGTGACGCGGTCGCGAAGGTTGTGTTGAACAACCTGTACAAGCACACCTCGCTGCAAGAAAACTTCGGCGCCAACATGCTGGCCATCGTTGATGGTGTGCCACGCACGCTGACGCTTGACCAGTTCATTTCGCTGTGGGTTGCCCACCAGGTTGAAGTGATCGTGCGTCGTACGCAGTTCCGCCTTGCAAAGGCTGAAGCGCGCATGCACATTCTGGCTGCTTTCCTGAAGGCGCTCGACGCACTCGACGAAGTGATTGCGTTGATTCGTCGTTCGTCGACGACCCAGGCTGCTAACGAAGGTCTGCAGCAGTTGCTCGATATCGACAGCGATCAGGCAGAAGCCATTCTGTCGATGCAGCTGCGCCGATTGGCTGCGATGGAACGTCAGAAGATCATCGATGAGGCAGCCGAACTTGAGCTGAAAATTGCGGACTACAAAGACATCATCGCGTCGCCCGAGCGCCAGCGTTCGATCATCGCTGAAGAGCTCACCGGCATCGTCGACAAATTCGGCGATGACCGCCGCACGCACATTCTGCACGGCTTCGACGGCGATATGTCGATCGAAGACCTCATTCCGGAAGAAGAAATGGTCGTCACGGTTACCCGTGAGGGCTACGTCAAGCGCACGCGCAGCGACAACTACCGCCAGCAACACCGCGGCGGTAAGGGGGTCAAGGGTGCGCAGCTGCGTGCCGATGACCTCGTTGAGCACTTCTTCGTGACGACGACGCACCACTGGTTGCTGTTCTTCACCACGAAGGGTCGCGTCTACCGCATCAAGACGTATGAGATTCCGGAAGCCGGTCGTGATGCAAAGGGTCAGCACGTTGCCAACCTGCTGGCATTGCAGCCCGATGAGCAGGTCGCTCAGATCCTTGACCTCAAGGACTACGCGGCCGCCGAATATCTCGTCCTTGCCACGCGCGAAGGCACCGTCAAGAAGACGCGCCTGGCCGACTACGACACCAACCGCCAGGGCGGCATCATTGCCATTCGCCTGCGTGAGCAGGATGAACTGATCGGCGCGCTGCTGGTTAACGGTGACGACGATCTCATGCTGATCTCGAGCCATGGCATGTCGGTGCGCTTCACCGCTTCGGATGAAACGCTGCGCCCGATGGGCCGTGCCACCGAGGGTGTCCGTGGCATGAAGTTCCGCGATGGCGACTCGCTCCTGTCTGCATCGGTTGTTCAGGAAGACAGCTTCGTGTTTGTGGTGACCGAGGGGGGCTACGCCAAGCGCACTGCCGTCTCGGAATACCGTGTTCAGGGCCGTGGCGGTCTGGGCATCAAGGTGGCCAAGCTGACCGAGGATCGCGGTGTGCTCGCCGGCGGCTTGATCGTCGCCGAGGATGACGAAGTCTTGGTGGTTCTTGCCAGCGGCAAGGTGGTACGCTCTGCCGTGGCCGAGGTGCCCGCCAAGGGCCGCGACACTATGGGTGTTGTGTTCACTCGCGCTGATGAAGACGACCGCATTCTTGCGATCGCCAGAAACAGTGAGCGAGGCCTGGGTGAAGAGAACGAAGAGTCGACCACTGACTCGACCGAAACCCCGGAGGAGAGCACGCAAGCATGAGCACCGTAGCTGACAAGCTCGCCAAAAAGTCGAGCCGCAAGACCACATCGAAGCAGGTTCGTCTGCGGGTCGTCTACCTCGACTTCTGGTCGGCAGTGAAGCTGTCATTCCTGGCGGGCATTGCGATCGCGATCGTGACACTCGTGTCGTTCTTCATGATTTACATGGTCTTGAACGCGACGAACATGATTGCCGATGTGGATGACCTAGTCGGAACCATTTCTGACGGTGAATTGCGAATCGCTGAGTTTTTGACACTGCCGCGCGTTATGGCAGCAGCGGCCGTTGTCGCTATTTTGAACCTCATTGTGACAACCGTGATGGGTGCTGTCATTGCGGGTCTTTACAACATGGCGGTCAAGGTGACGGGCGGACTCCTGGTCGGATTCAGCTCCAACTAATCATTCGCTGTAACTTCAAAACAGCTGAGCGGGGCCCCGGTAAATGCCGGGGTCCCGCTCATTTTCTTAAGCGCGAGCTGTGAAGTCGTAAGCTAGATCTAATTTCTCGCACAGGTCCTAGGGGGACGCATGTCTGACAACAACCTTCCGCCGCAGCCGCCGCAGGGCTGGCAAGACGGTCAGGAAACCACGCCGCTTCCGCCGGTACCGCCAGTACCTCAGGTTCCGACGACGGCTCCAACGCAGGTGATTCCGCCGGCCCCACCTGCAGGTGCTGGTCAGTTTGGTGCTCAGCAGCCGTTCGGTGGTTCCGCTCAGCCTCCCTTTGGTGGCACGCCCGCTCAGCAGCCGTTTGGTGGTGCTCATCGCCAGACTCCGTTTGGTGGCGCTCCCGGTCAGCCCCCGTATGGCGCTCCAGGGCAGGCACCCTATGGTTCCGCCCCCGGAACCCCGGGCTTCGGTGGCCAGAACAATGCCGGTGGCATGGGTGGCGGCCTCCCGCCCTACGGTGGCACGCCCAGTGGCGGGGGTAGCTCCGACAAGAAGAAGCTGATCTGGATTATCGTGGCAGCGGTTGCGGCGCTTGCGCTGGCGGCAGCAGCTGTCTGGGCATTCACCGCCGGACCATTCGCTGCCAAGAGCAGCGACAAAGACACCTCGGCAACCAGCGGCAGCGACAAGGGCTCTGATAAAGACGCCGATAAAGACGCTGACCAGGATGCAGACAAAGACAAGGACAAGGACTCAACCAAGAAGCCGAAGGCGGACTCGGCGCCCGGTGTCGTGCAGGCCTTCCTTGACGCTCTCGCTGACGGCGATGTCAAGACCGCAAACACCTACCTGGAAACCAAGGTGGAGGGTGCATTCGGTAACCAGAAGGTTGTTGAAGCCAGCCTGAAGGAAGCGCCGATCACTGACATCGAGGTTGAGGGCACGAGTGACTATGACATCACCGGAACCTTCATGGTCGGTGACGAAGAAGTCTCGATGGACTTCTCGGTGCGTAAGTCGGGCAAGAACTACAAGATCAGTGAGTACAGCCTCGGTCAGTTCTCGGTAACCGACGAACTGGCAAAGATCCAGCCCCTGATCAACGGTCAAGAAGTTCAGCTCAAGACGAGCGATAGCACTGCTTTCCCGATTCTCTACGAATTCACCAGCAGCAACTCGCGCGTGGAATTCGAGGGCACGTCTGCTTTCATTCCGTACGACTTCTCGACGAGCCTGTGGGACATCGAGTTCGTGCTGACCGCGGAGGCTGACACGGAGATTCGTGAGGCTATCCGGGCATCGCTGGAGTCATGCCTTGCCGAGAAGACCCTGGTGTCGAGCTGTGGCATGGATGTTCCCGCCACGCTCGATGGTGGCGAGACGGTCGCTGATGGCACCGTGACCCGCACGCTTGAGTCTGCAGACTGGGGAGACATCGACACGATGGACCTCGAGTTTGACTACAAGAACCCGTTGCTCATCACGACGTGGGAGTCGTTCTACCCGGACCTCACCGCGACGTGCACTGACACGTCAGGTCAGACCGGTACGTGCGACATCTGGTCCTTCGGAGGCTCCAAAAACCCGACGATCGATATTTCGGGTGACAAGCTTGCAGTGACCTGGAAGTAACACGTAGCACGCAAAGCGGGCCCCGATATCGGGGCCCGCTTTTTCGTTTCTTCCGGTGCCGATGTGCTTTACACCACGCCCGCGGTTCCGAGCAGCGTTCCGATCAACCAGGTGGCGCCGAGGGCGAGTAGACCGCCGACCACCAAACGCATCACCGCTTTACCCGCGGGACTATTGCCGATCCTGGCGGAAATCCACCCGGTGAGCGCGAGGGCTGCGATGACCGTAATGAAGGTGACCGGAACCCGCAGCTCTGGCGGCGGCAAGAGGATGGCGAGTAGCGGAAGAATTGCACCGACGGTGAATGCGAGCGCGGATGACAGTGCTGCGTGCCAGGGATTCACGAGGTCGTGCTGATCGATGTGTAGCTCAACTTCGAGATGGGCAGCGAGCGCATCATGCGCGGTCAGTTCGGTCGCCACCGTGCGGGCGGTCTCGGGGGAGAGGCCGCGTTGTTCGTAGAGCTCGGCCAGCTCTTGAAGTTCTTCTTCTGGCATGGTGGCCAGCTCATGCTTCTCTTTTGCGATGAGGGCGCGCTCGCTGTCGCGTTGGCTGCTCACCGACACATACTCGCCGAGTGCCATCGAAATGGCGCCACCGACGAGGCCAGCAATACCTGCGGTGAGCAGTGCGGCGGAGTTCGTCGTGGCGCCGGCAACACCGACGACCAGGGATGCGACGGAGATGATGCCGTCATTTGCCCCTAAGACGCCGGCGCGAAGGCTGTTCAGCCGTGCGCTCGTCTTCTCGCCATGCGCTTCACCAGAATGTGTTGTCATGCACTTAGTTTGCCCCTCAGGCGCAGCCAGGAGACGAATCGCCGCGATGATCGGATAAATTGTGTCTCACGCGGCTTTCGATTCGCGAATCGCGTCGCGATCGGGTAATCTCGATGAGGTTGCGAACATCGTTCGAAACGGGGCTATAGCTCAGGTGGTTAGAGCGCTTCACTGATAATGAAGAGGTCCCAGGTTCAAGTCCTGGTAGCCCCACCAAAGGTCAAGTAAGAAATTGCTTGGCCTTTCGTGTTGTGCCGGTAGCGGTGCGACACTCCCGCGCCGGGCTCGATTTGCAGATTCGAAACGGCGCGGATAAAGTAATTGAGTCCGGTTGAGAAACCGGGTTGAAAACAAAATACGGGGCCTTAACTCAGTTGGTAGAGTGCCTGCTTTGCAAGCAGGATGTCAGGAGTTCGAATCTCCTAGGCTCCACGAAAAACCCGGGCTCCACCCCGGGTTTTTTGCTTTTCTGGGGTCTACCCCCGAACCGCGGCGCGCGCACGGTGACGGCGCACGGCGGTTCGGTTCGCACAGCGGACGGAACAATACTTCTGCCGCCCGTTGCGGGTCACGTCAACGACAACAGCGCGACACTCGTCTCCCGGGTCGTCGCCGGCCGCACACCGGTGCAGGCGCCCCATGCCGCGCGTCGTGAGGTGTAAGGCCGTTCCGACGCTGATGACCGCCGACAGCACTTCGGGTAGCGACCGCGCATCCGCGTCGCGGTAGTGCAGGTGCCAGCCTTCATTGTCGTGATCGGTGAGCTGAGGGTAGGCGGTCGCGGCCGCCATCTGTGCGTTGAGTGCTGCCGCGCGCTCGTACGGGTCGACCGTGTCAACGACCGTGAGCCACGCGTCGATGATCGCGCGTACGTCATCGTGGTCGCCGGGCGTCTCCGGAAACTCGACAGTCATGCCCACCTCGCGCGCACGCGCCACGATGCCGTCGCGGTTATCGGGCCACTCATTCGCGAGGGATGCCGCCAATAGAACCGCGTACTCGCCGTAAGGGTTGAGATACATAATGGCATTACATCACAGTGGAACCATGTTTGATACACCACGAAAGTTTGCCGCCCAGAAATCGACATCAGCAGCACCCCACGACCACATGTGGCGCACGCGGTCGCGCCACATCACCTCGACCGGACACGTCACCTACGTGCAGTGCACACAGTGCGGCACACACAGCGTGCGCGTGCACGATGATGCGGACCTGCGTTGAGACTCAGCGTCGCGCCGACGTAGCATCTGGTCCTAGGCTGTACGAATGGATTTGCGCGTCGCGGCGTATGCCGTCATTCAGGATGACCTTGGTCGTGTGCTGTTGAGTCACTGGACGGGCGGCCCGGCCTGGTCAATGCCCGGCGGCGGCATGGATCCGGGGGAGCACCCCGTCGAGACCGCGATCCGCGAAGTGCGCGAAGAGACCGGCTACGACGTTGAGATCGGCGACCTGCTCGGGGTGGACTCGATGGTCATTCCCGCCACGAGACGACTCGCTGAGGGCCGTGACGTGCCGATGCAGGCCCTGCGTATCGTGTACCGAGCCACGATCACCGGCGGCACCCTCACAAACGAAGTCGATGGTTCCAGCGACCGTGCCGAGTGGTTCGATCTCGACAACATTCCGTCGCAGCGCGTCAGCCTCGTCGAATACGCTCTCCGCACCGCGGGTCTCTGGCGCTAGAAACGTCGAGCGGAACCACGGGGTGTGCTGAGAGCGCCGGAACCATGGGGTGCGCCGCAGAGAGAGGCGTCAGTCGATGGGCTTCGAAATGTCTGCGACGACGGCGCCGTACGCGGCAATGAGGTCGTCAGCTTCGATAAACAGGCTGTAGCCGTGCGCGCCGGCGCCCATCGCGATGCGCCGGCCAACGATCGATTCGTCAGCGTAGATCGGCCATGCCGTTGTTGAGCCAATCGGCACGATGGTTCCGCGTTCGTACCCGGTGGCGGCGAGTGCCGCGGCAGCATCGGGTAGCTGCAGCTTGTTGACGCCGACAAGGGCGCGCAGTTTCGGCCAGGAGATGGCCTTGTCGCCCGGAACCAGGGCGAACAGATACGTATCGTCAGAGCGCTTCACGACGAGCGTCTTGATGATGTCGGCCGGTTTCAGGCCGAGCAGTTCGGCGGCCTCGGTGAGGCTGTTGGCCGCCGGCCGCTCCTGCACATGAACGTTGAGGCCGCGCTCGCGCGCAGCCTCAACGACACGGTCAGTGGGAGCGGTCACGCTTCGGGTGCCGCCAGCGGGTCGTCAGCGACCCAGAGCTCGTCGTCGGCACGCAGCGTCTGCCACGCGGCGTACAGCACACCGATCGCTGCACCGACGCCCAGGATGATGGCGATAACGCTGCCAGCGCTCGTGCCCTTCTTCTGGGCGGGAGCGGGTGTCGAAGCCAGCGTGAAGACCGGGCCGCCGTGTGCGACACGTTCACGCGTGGTCTTCGCTGCATCCCACGCGGAGATCGCAGTACCGACAACACCTCCGACAACCGGAACGACGCGCTTGTCGAGGAACGTCTTAGACGCGTGAACGCCACGGTTCACATACGGAGCAACGCGCTCGTCATACTCGTGCTGAACGGTGGGAACAACCTGTTCACGGCCGTAGTGGCTGAGTTGGCGGCCCGCCTCACGCGCGACATTGGCTGCGTCCCCGAGCACTGCCTGCTGCGAAGCCCACAACTGGTTGGCTGACTGCTGAAGCTTCTTCAGTTCTTTCTTGCGCTTGCGAGTGATGTTCACGCGAAGCCCTCCCTACTTGTGAGTTCGACTCCATCTTGTCACGTTGCCCCCTTTTCAGCGCAAGGGGTTGACTTCCTCCGCCGACTTCTCAGCGAACTCTGCGAGAATTACCCTATGGCTCTTCACAGCGCAGTAGCGACAATTCACACCAACCACGGTGACATCGTGGTCAACCTTTTCGGCGACCACGCACCCAAGACCGTTGCCAACTTTGTTGGTCTTGCTGACGGTTCCAAGGACTGGACTGACCCCCGCACCGGCAAGCCGGGCGAGGGCGCCCTCTACAAGGACGTCATCTTCCACCGCATTATCCCGAACTTCATGATTCAGGGTGGCGACCCCCTTGGCCAGGGCATCGGTGGCCCCGGCTACAACTTCAACGATGAAATCCACCCGGAACTCACCTTCGCAAACCCCTACCTGCTCGCCATGGCAAACGCTGGCCTGCGCCGCAACGCCCTGACCGGCGCTGTTGAGGGCACGAATGGCTCGCAGTTCTTCATCACGACTGACCCGACGCCGTGGCTCACCGGCAAGCACACCATCTTCGGTGAGGTTGCTGACGAGGCATCGCGCGCCGTTGTCGACGCGATTGCGGCGGTTCCGACCGGCGCCAACGACCGTCCGAAGCAGGACGTCGTGATCTCCTCGATCGACGTACAGGCCGTCTAAGCGACGTGTCGACGGCCGACTTCTCGCGCAACAGCGACAACTTCTGTTACCGTCACCCGGATCGGGTGAGCTTCGTGATGTGTCAGCGGTGCCTGCGCACTATCTGCCACGAATGCCAGACGCCCGGCGCCGTTGGCGTTGTGTGTCCTGAGTGCATGAAGGAGCAGAAGTCCACTCGCACCCCCGCGCAGAAGAAGGCCGAACGCCGCTGGCGAGGCGGCTCCGCTGTAATGTCACCGGTGACCTCGAAGACACCGGTGACATTCGGCATCCTCGCCGTCACGGTGGTGGCGTACGTCATCGCCATGATCCCGGACCTCGCCGTCAACGAACACCTGGGCTACTTCGCCTTTCTGGTCGGTCAGGAGCCGTGGCGGTTGCTGACCGTGTCATTGACACACGCCAGCATCTTCCACATTGGTTTCAACATGCTCGCCCTCTGGATGATTGGGCGCAGCTTGGAACCAGTGATCGGCACGTGGCGATTCCTCGCGCTCTACCTGATCTCAACGATAGGTGGATCAGCGGCGGTCTCGCTGCTGGCGCCGATGACATTTGTCGTCGGCGCATCCGGCGCGATCTTCGGGCTGATGGGCGCGCTCGTGGTCATCGCCCGCAGGCTCGGTACCGACATCACCAGCATGCTGGTGATTTTGGGTATCAACTTCGCGTACGGGCTGATTGCCGGGGGCATCTCGTGGCAGGCCCACCTCGGTGGTGTTGTCGCTGGCGCGATCGTCGGGATCATTTACTACACGACGCGCGAGCGCTCGAAGCGTACCCTGCAGATCCTGCTGTTGGTGGCGACGACCGCGGTGCTCGTATTTCTCGCGTTCATCCCCGTACTGCGGTTGGCGGCAGTCTTCGGCTAAGCGGAACCAGTGCGCCGGAACCACGCATGTGCGGTGCGCTCATAGCAAAGAGGCCAGCTCATTGAGCTGGCCTCTTTGCTATCTGAAGCGGATTCATCCACAAGTTATCCACAGGTGGGGATGAATTACACCGATGTTATTCACCGTTGTTAACAGAAACTGTGGAGAACTTTTAGCGCCAGCGCATCGTCATGAGGAAGCCGATGAACGCGATGCCGAAGCCAATCACGATGTTCCAGCCGCCGATTCCCGGAATCGGGAAAGCCTGGTTGGAAAGGTAGAAGACGATGACCCAGACGAGCCCGAGCAGCAGGAAGCCGACCATGACGGGCTTGAACCACACTGGGTTCGGCGCCGCATCGTAGGTGGTGGGATCGACGTCATCGTTTTTGGGAGCACGTGCCATAACGCACATCCTATCTAGTCAGACACCTAACAACCACGTCTTGTACACTCAGCGTGTGAGTGAGCCGCACCAGAATCGCAAGGCGAGGCGCCAAAAAAGACGTCGTCGCGCGACGGTGACGAGCGTTCTCGGTGAACTCATGCTGACAGCTGGCACCGTCGTGCTCCTGTTCGTCGCCTGGCAAATGTGGATCGGCGACATGATCCAGGGTGCGCAAAGCAACCAGCTCGGGGCTGCCACCGTCGAAGAGTGGGAAGAGCTACCAGACGATGCAATCGCGCCGCCGAAGCTGGTGCAGCCGGAAGACGGCGCACCCGCCTATTACGAGCCGCCTGTCATGGCTCACCCCGCATCGGGCGAGACCTTTGCGGTTCTTCGTATTCCGCGCCTCGGTGACAACTATCACTGGAACATCAACGGTGGCGTGCAGACGTGGGAGAGCCTGAACGTTAACGCCGTCGGGCACTATCCGGCAACGCAAGTGCCAGGTGAAGTTGGCAACTTTGCGGTCGCCGGACACCGCGGTAGCCATGGCGGCGCCTTCATGAACCTGCCTGGTATGCGCGCAGGCGACGCCGTCGTTGTCGAGACGCAGGACGGCTGGTACACCTACCGGTTCCGCAACCTTGAGTACGTGGCACCCACCGCTGGCGAGGTTCTTGCACCGCTGCCTCACGAGCTCGATCGGGTTGGCATTGGCCAGTACCTCACCATGACAACGTGTTCACCCCGCTACGGGTGGGACGAACGCGCCATCGGGTATGCCGAATTCGAGTACTTCACGCCGCGTTCCGTTGGCGAACCGGCTTCCCTTGATCCTGTGACCGTGGCGGTGGGTTTCTAATATGTATGCAGCACTCTGGCGCGCACTTCCGGGACCAGCAATAATTCGCATCCTGATTCTGCTGATCGGCGCTGCCGCGATCGTGTACGGCCTGTTCTACTTTGTGTTCCCCTGGGTAGCGGAGATCCTCCCGCAGCCCGACAGCACGATTGAATAGCGCAGCGTCGGCGTGACCCGCATCCTCGTCGTCGACAACCACGACAGCTTCGTACACACGCTGGTGGGCTACCTCCACGAGCTCGGCGCTGAAGCCACGCTCGTTGAAGCAGATGCCCTTGACCCCGTCGCACTGCACGCAGAGGTCACCGCATGGGACGGCGTGATGATTTCACCTGGACCCGGAACCCCGCAGAAAGCGGGTGCATCGATCGCGGTGGTGAGGGCGTGCGCTGACACGAACACTCCGCTGCTTGGCGTGTGTCTCGGACACCAAGCGATTGCCGTTGCGTTTGGCGCGACGGTGTCACATGCACCGGAGCTTAAGCATGGAATGGTTTCAGCGATCACCCATGACGGCACGAGCGTTTTCGCCGGCCTCACCTCGCCGTTGAACGTTGGCCGCTACCACTCCCTGACCATCGCGCCACAGACGCTACCGCACGATCTCGTGGTGACCGCAACGACGGCGTCGGGGATCATCATGGCGGTGCGTCACCGTGCGTTGCCGATTCATGGCGTGCAGTTTCACCCGGAGAGCGTGCTCACTGAACACGGGTACGACATGCTCGCCTGCTGGCTCGCAGAAACCGGGCTCGCAGCGGCACCTGAGCGTGCGCGCTCGCTGTCGCCTCTGAGCGTCTAGCTAGCCGCCAGCGCGAGTAACGCGACTATCCGAGACCCTCGGGAATCGTGGTTCCGGAGCACACGTGCAGTTGCACGGTCGAACCAATGGCGACATCGCCGACCTGATCTTGGCTCTTCACCTTCGGCACTTCTTCCACTGCGCAGTCCACGTCAGCAAGAACCTGGACGACGAGCTTGAGCGTCGGACCCTGCAGTTCGTCGACAGCGGAGGTGAGCGTGAAGGTCGGCGCGTAGTTCTTGACGGTGACCTTGCCAGTGGCGATCTCGAGGTTGACGACCGTGCCGGGTGCGACCTCGTCGCCCGTGGCCGGATTCGACGAAATCACGGTACCTGCGGGCAAATCAGGGTTGTTAACGCGCTTGATGGAGCCGTAATCCAAGCCGGCCTTCGCGAGTGCTTCCTTCGCCGTCTCTTCGGAGAGATCAACGAGCGTGGGCACGGTCGATGTGAGGGTGCCAGACGAAATGTATACCGTGATCGTTTCGCCCTTGGCTACCGTGGTTCCGGTTTGCGGGTCTGTGCGCACAACGGTGCCCTCTGGCACACTGGCACTTGACTCATCTGAGCCGCGCTTGGCGTTGAGGTCATTCTCTTTCAACGCCTCGACTGCTTGTTCGTAGTTCAGATCAACAAGTGACGGAACCTCGCGCGCGCTATCGGGGACGGCATCAACAGACTTGAAGGACATCGCCCAGATCAGCACCGACACGAGCAAGACGGAGATGACGGCGACCGTTGCCCAAATCCATGCGACGGGCGGGCCCTGCTGTGTGCGTGTGGTGCCGGTGTCAGATGACATCTGTCGCAGGCTGCGTGCCGTTTCTGCCGCAGCTCGCGGGTTGGCGCCGTAGAGGTCGTTGGTCAACTGGTCGAGCTGACGCTGCGACGGAACCTTGCCTGCGGTGGCGCCGAGGAGTGCGGTGCGGAAAGTGGCCGCGTCCGGATACCGGCTGAACGGGTCTTTTGCCATCGCCCTGAGGACGACCGCATCGAGCGAGCGCGGCACGTGGTGATCGATTTGGCTCGGCGGTATCGGGGTTTCCGAGACGTGCTGGTACGCGACAGCGACCGGGGTGTCGCCACGGAACGGTTGGCGCCCGGCGAGCATTTCGTAAAGGACGACGCCCGTGGAGTACAGGTCGGCACGGGCATCGACCGGCTCGCCCTTGGCCTGTTCCGGCGAGAAATAGGCGGCGGTGCCGAGAATCGATGTGGTTTCAGCCACCGTTGATGATGAGTCTGAGACGGCGCGGGCAATACCGAAGTCCATCACCTTGACGCGGCGATCAGCCGTGATCATGATGTTGCCTGGCTTGATATCGCGGTGAATCACGCCAGCGCGGTGTGAATACTCGAGCGCCTCAAGAATTCCGGACACATAGTGCACCGCATCATCGGTGGAGAGCTGCGCCTCCGCCATGATCTCTTTGAGCGTGCGGCCACGCACGAGCTCCATCACGATGAAGGGCGTGAGAACACCCTCGGTGACATCTTCGCCCGCGTCATAGACGCGCACGATGGACGGGTGCGACATACGCGACGCCGCCTGCGCTTCCATGCGGAAGCGCGTACGAAACGTCGTATCCCGGGAGAGATCCTTGTCGAGGATTTTGATGGCGACGGCACGACCCAGCTTCATATCGAAGCCTTCGTACACCATCGCCATGCCACCGTGCCCGATGGTTCCGTCGACGCGATAGCGCCCCGCAAGAACTCGTGACTGATCGGACACGGCATACCCCTCTACTGCTGTGCCACAACCTTACCCGTTTGGCTGATCCTGAGTCTGATCAGAACCTGTTTCTTCGCCCTCGCCCTCACCCTCAGAAGGTGTCGGCGTGGGTTCGGGAGTGGGAGTGGGCTCGGGCGCAGGCGCGTTGACGAAGACCTGAGTCACGGCTGCCGGGGAGTACCGGTTTTGACCGTTCTCCTGGCACACGGCAGCAAGCGATGTCGAGAGGGTCTCGATACCCTCCGGAACCACATACTGCGTTGACGAGGTGCCGGTATCGAAAGTGAAACGCTCGTTGTTGATGAGCAGATCAAACCCGGTGTGGGTGCCAGCGCCGCAACCGGTGTAGTTGGTCAGCCAGCGCACCGTAACCGTGTCGCCAACGGTGACCGAGCCATTCGCCTCAACCCGCTCGCCGTTCACTTCGAGCACCGGGGCGCTTTCTGGAGCGGTGAGCGCACTTTCGGCAACGTAAATCGTCAGTGTGACCGGAGTGGTGACCTTGTTCTTACCGCCTGGGCTCCACTCGTAAACGGTGTCGACCTCTTCGGTGTTCGGGTTCGACTTGCCAGGGATGCACTTCACCGAGGCAGCGTCGAACTTGTTCTCGACGAGCTTCGCGGTTGCTTCCTGACAGGTCAGCCCAGAAAGGCCGAGGCCATCAATGTCAACGAGCGGCGGCGTCGTTGCGGTGGGCGATGGGGTGGGCTTGGCGCTCGATGACGCCGTCGGGGAGACGGAGGGATCGGGCTCGCCGCCACCGCTCATCATCGAGAATACGGCCACGCCCAGTGCGATCAGCAGTACGGCAATGAGGGCGATGAGCGGCCACAGCCATGGGCTACGCTTCGGGCGGTCAGAACGATCGCGTGCCTGCGTTTCGAGAGCAGCCGTCTGCGGCAGCATCTGGGTGGCGGTTCCGCCAAGCAGCTGCGTCATTTCGTCAGCAGGCGCGGCGGCCATAGCGGCAGCGCCCGCGATGGCGGGAACAGCAGCGGCGGCAGCCGATACGTCGCCACGACGCAGCGCTGCGCACGCGCGAGCCACTGTCGCCGATGATGCCGGACGATCTTCCGGCTTCTTCGCGATCATAGCCATGACCAGGTTTTGCACCGGCTCTGCCACGGTCGGCGGGAGAGCCGGTGCCGCATCGTTGATCTGCGCCATCGCAATGGCGACCTGCGACTCACCCGTGAACGGGCGCTTACCTGCCAGGCACTCGTAGGCAACGATGCCGAGCGAGTAGGTGTCGGTGGCGGGAGAGGCGGGGTGGCCGGATGCCTGTTCGGGGGAGAGATACTGCACGGTACCCATGACCTGACCGGTGGCCGTCAGCGGCACCTGGTCGGCGATACGAGCGATACCGAAGTCGGTGATCTTGACGCGGCCATCGGGCGTGATCAGCAGGTTGCCCGGCTTGATGTCACGGTGCACAAGACCGGCAGCGTGGGCCGCCTGCAGGGCTGCCGCGGTCTGGCCGATAATGTCCAGCGTCTTGTCGGTGGACAGCGATCCTTCGCGCTCCAGCACGGTCGACAGCGCTTCACCAGGAACAAGTTCCATCACGAGGAAGGCGCTACCTGCCTCCTCGCCATAGTCAAAGACACTGGCAATGCCCTCGTGGTTGACGAGCGCGGCGTGACGGGCCTCGGCGCGGAAGCGCTCCAAGAACCCGGGATCACCCATGTATTCGTCTTTAAGGATCTTGATGGCGACGGTTCGTCCGATGACGTGATCCGTTGCCTCCCAGACCTCGCCCATGCCGCCGATAGCAATCCGCGATACGAGCTCGTAACGACCGCCGAAGGTCACACCCTGTGTTGGCCTCATTGGTTTAGCACCGCCTCCATGACCTTTTTCGCGATTGGAGCCGCGATTTCATCCCCTGAACCCGATTGGCCTTGACCGCCGCCGTCTTCAATAACGACTGCAATCGCGATCTGCGGGTCTTCTGCTGGCGCGAAGCCAGTAAACCAAAGTGTGTAGGGCCCCTCGTCGTTCTCTGCGGTACCGGTTTTACCGGCCACAGAGATTCCCTCTATTGTTGCACCGCTGGCCGCACCGTTTGCGACATTCGCGACCATCATTGAGACCAACGTTTCGCTCGTCTTCTTGTCGATTGCGCGACCAAATTCAGTGGCAACGGTTTCTGACTCGACGGTGAGGTCGGGTGCGATCACCCGATCGATCATTGTCGGCGTCATCACGAGGCCCTTGTTGGCGATCGCGGCCGACACCATCGCGACCTGGAGCGGCGTTGCACGAACGTCGCTCTGACCGAATCCGCTCATCGCCGTTTGCGCGTCGTCCAGCGTCGGCGGATAGAACGAAGGAGTCGACGTGAGCGGCACATCAAACGACTGGTTCCAGCCGAACTTCTCTGCCTGCTCGCGAATGGCCTTGTCACCGAGCTTCACGGCGAGCTCGGCAAACGGCACGTTGCAACTGAGCCGCAGCGCATCGGCAATCGTCACCGTCTCACCAGGACCACAGGTTCCGCCATTCGCATTGCTCACCAGGTGTACCGATTGCGGCAGCTGGTAGGTCGCGGGGTTCGGCAGGGTTGAGGCTTCTGTGTACTTTCCGGATTCGATGGCGGCGGCAGCGACGACGACCTTGAACGTGGAACCCGGGGGGTTCAGGTTGCCGGCAATGGCGCGGTTGAACAGCGGGTCACCGTCGGCGGCGAGGAGTTCTTGGTACGCGGCTTCGACGGCATCCGAGTCGTGTGAGGCCAGCAGATTGGTGTCATAGCTTGGCGTGCTCGCCATCGCCAGAATGCGTCCGGTCTTCGGCTCGATCGCAATGACCGCGCCCTGATAACCCTGTAGGGCATCCCACGCCGCCTGCTGCGCGACCGGATCAAGCGACAGCTGGACGGAGGAACCACGCGGCGGCTGGCCAGACAAAATGCGTTGAATGCGGTCGAAGAACTGGCTGTCGTCTGTTCCGGTGAGCACGTCATTCGCTGCCGACTCGATGCCGGTGGATGACTGAATGACCGGGTTCAGGTAGCCGGTGACGGGAGCCCACATGTCGGCGGACTGGTACACGCGCTGGAAGGAGAACACGTCATTCGATGGCACGCTGGAGGCGATGACGGTCCCGTCGGACAGAATGATGTCACCGCGCTGTACTTCGTAGCTGTCGTACAGGGTGCGCTTGTTCTGCGGGTGCGCGGCGAGGTTGTCGACGGCAATCGTTTGAATCCACGTCGTGGAGGTCAACAGAGCCAAGAACATCACGAGAATCACGATGCTCAGGCGGCGAACTTCTTTCGTCATCCGATCACCACCCGCGGCTGACGGCGTACCGCGTCAGACATACGCAGCAGGAGCGCGACGATGATCCAGTTCGCGACGAGTGAGGAACCACCGGCGGCCAGGAACGGCGTGGTGAGACCGGTAAGCGGAATGACGCGGGTGACGCCGCCGACCATGATGAACACCTGGAGCGCCATCGTGAAGGCGAGGCCCGTTGCCAACAGCTTGCCGAAGTCATCTTGACCGGCCATACCGATGCGCAGGCCACGGCTCACGAAGATCATGTACAGCGCGAGAATCGCGAAGACACCGACCAGGCCAAGCTCTTCTGCGAGCGAAGGCAAGATGAAGTCGCTCTGTGGCAGCGGCGTTTCTTCCGGGCGTCCCTGACCCCAGCCCTGACCGAAGATTCCGCCGTATGCCATGCCGAACAGGCCGCGAACGAGCTGGTAGCTTCCGCCCTGCGCCTCTAAGACATCGGGGTCGAACGCATTGAGCCAGCTCACAAAACGCCAGTGCACATAAGGCAAGACCTGCGAGGCAAGGAAGGCGCCGACGCTGGCGAGCACAACACCGATGAACACCCAGCTGGTCTTGCCTGTTGCGACGTACAGCATGGCAACGAACATGCCAAAGATGAGCAGACCCGTACCGAGGTCGCGCTGGAGCACGATGGTACCGAGCGATACCAGCCAGATCACCAGCAGCGGGCCCAGTTCACGAGCACGCGGCCAGGTCATCCCGAGGAAGCGGTGGCCCGTCGAGACCAGGCTTTCGCGGGTGCGCACGAGGTAACCGGCGAAGAAGATCGCGAGACAGATCTTCGCGATTTCACCCGGCTGGAAGCTGAAGAAGCCACCAATCGAGATCCACACGTCGGCGTTTCCGCCGCCATTGAGGAAGGGGATGAAAGGCAACAGCAGCAGAACGATACCGGTGAGGCCAAAAAGGTAGGTGTACCGGAACAGCACGCGGTAGTTCTTAAGGAAAACCACGACAGCGATCGCCGCGGCCAGCGAAAGGACGGTCCACACCACCTGGCGAGTGCCGGTCGCATCCCATCCCGAGCTGTCAACCGCAATATCGATGCGGTAAATCATCGTGAGTCCGAGCCCGGTGAGAATCGTCGCGATCGGAACCACGAACGGGTCAGCATCGCGAGCGACGAAGCGCAACAGAACATGCAGGCCAAGCACCAAAACCGCAATCGGAATCGTGAGCAGCAAGAAGTCTGTCTGGATGGTTCCGATCGCCCCCAGCTGCACAAGCACGATCGCGATAGCGATGACAGCGAACGCAAACAAGATGAGCGCGAGCTCGCGGTTGCGTTGAGTTTGCGGCATCCGGATCTTGCGTAGCGCCTTAAGCACTGCGGTATCGGTGTTTTGGGCCTGGGCGGTCACTTGTTCGCCTCCGCCGATGTGCGCAGTCGCTCAACGATCGCTTCTGCGTCGGTCAGTGAGCGAGCACCGAGGGTCGCTTCGACGCGGCTGCGGTCGAAGTCGGTGAGGTCGGCGAGCATGATGTTGGTGTCTTCATAGGGGTGCGAGAGGCGCAACGGTCCGACCGATTGCTGCACGCCCTGGAAGATGACGACGGAATCCTCATCGGCGCCGACATAGAACAACGTTTGCGTCCACTGATAGCCCATGTAGAGACCGCCAGCGATCGCTGCGAGCACGAGGATAACCGCGGTGAGCCAGCCCAGCCGGCGGCGGCGGGCACGGCGCCTGTCCTCTTCGATGACCTCTTCGAGAAACTCAGCGGCAGGTTCGAAGTGACTGGGTTCGTTGGCCGCGGTGCGCACCGGGTGAAGCCAGCTGGTGCGGGGCTTGGCTGCCGGAACCTCAATACCGATGGGGTTGGCGGCGGAACCAACAATTGTGGGGGTTCCGGAGAACATCTGGTGGGCGCCACCGACGTCGACCATCACGATCGTGACGTTGTCAGGTGCGCCGCCATCAAGTGCCTGCTTCAGCAGGATGTCTGCGGTGCGACCGGGAGCGAATCCGTGTGCGAGCGCCTTCTCCGTGTGCGCGTCGTCAACGACGCCGCTCAGTCCGTCGGAGCAGAGCAGCCAGCGGTCGCCCTCCTGCGTCTTCATTACGAAGGTGTCGATCTCGGGATTCGGATCCATATCGCCGAGCACGCGCATCAGCACGGAGCGGCGCGGGTGATAGCGGGCCTCTTCATCGGTGATGCGGCCGGAGTCAACGAGTCGCTGCACGAAGGTGTGGTCGGTGGTGATCTGGGTGAGGGCGTGATCGCGGAACAGATAGATGCGGCTGTCGCCGATGTGCGCGATGACGGCGTAGTCGTCGACCATCACAATCGCGACGACCGTGGTTCCCATGCCCGCCAACTCGGGGCGCTTCTTGACCATCTCGATCAGGTCGGTGGCCGCCTGGGTGATGCCCTCACGCAGGGCTGCTTCGGCTTCATGCGGCGCAGCGAACGCGCGGTCAAGCGACTCAAGGCGGGAGATCGCGATCGATGACGCGACGTCGCCACCGGCGTGGCCACCCATTCCATCGGCCACGACAAACAGATTGGCGCCGGCGTATCCGGAATCCTGGTTGTTGGAGCGGACCTTACCGGTGTGGGAGATCGCGACGCTTGAGCCCTCGAATGCCATGCGTTACTTCCGCAGTTCGAAGACGGTGGCGCCCACTTTGACGGGAGCACCGGCCCGAATAGGTGTCGGCGTGGTCACCTTCTCGCCGTCGTGCCAGGTGCCGTTGGTCGAGTCGAGGTCTTGGATCATCCACTGTTCGCCCCACAGCACAAGTCGTGCGTGGTGGCTGGAGGTGAAATCATCGCGAATGACGAGGCCGGATTCGCGAGAGCGGCCGATCGTCAGTGGTTCGGTGCCGAGCGGAATCTCCAGGCCCGCCTTCGGGCCGGAAGTGATGACGATGCGGCTGACCGTGCTTGTCGTCGCGGCGTCGCCAGCAGGAGTGCGCTGCGGCTTTTCTTTGACGGGCTTTGCTGGCTTCGGGGCCTCGGTTTCGGGCATCTTGCGCGCTCGGACGCCAAAGAGGTCGGCGCGCAATGAATACACGACGGCAAAGACGAAGAACCACAGCAGCACCAGGAATCCGATGCGCAACAACAACAGGGTGAGTTCAGTCATGCACCGTACTCCCGTGCGTCGAAGATCCGTGTCGATACTTCCGGCTCGTTACGGGCAGAGCGGGAAGATTTCGGAACCACTTGGAAAGTGATCGTCGTCTCGCCAATAAGAATGCTCTGCCCAGCCGACAGCGATGCCTTGGTGAAGCGCTGTCCGTTGATTTTGGAACCGTTCGTTGATCCGAGATCAACCGCCATCGCACGCTCGCCATCCCACACGATCTCGACGTGCTTGCGGCTGGTTCCGGCATCCGCAACGGGAATATCACTGTCGCTACCGCGCCCAATGACCGTGCGCGCCTTGGTCAGCGGGTAGCGGCGCCCGTTGATGTCGACGGCGGCTTGCCACGTGATGTCGGCGGCCTTCGCTGTCTGCGACTCAACCCGAATGGTTCCGGTCGCCACACTGTCGTGCGCGTGCAGGTTAATCGAGACGGGGCCAGCGAAGGAGTATCCCTGCTTGCGGGCGTGGGCCTGAACGAGCTCGAGCAGTTCGTCCTGAAGCGATGAGCCGAGCGATGCCATCCGCTTGTGATCGGCGGGGTTGAGGTAAACGTCGAGAGTGTTTGGCGCGAGAATGCGCTCGCGGCTGACGACGGCTGCCTGTGTATCGAGTTCGCGGCGCAGGGCCGAGGCGATTTCCACCGGCTGAATGCCGCTGCGGAAGGTACGAGCGAAGGCGCCATTGACGGCGCGCTCAAGCCCCTTCTCGAAGCTGTCAAGTAATCCCACGGATCTCCTCGGGCATGGTGGATCGGGTCTGAGACCTAACCGACAGAATAGACGCTAACTCTGGACAGACCCGGAAAACGGTACCCGGATCAGCAAAACTCGTGGAACTCACACCCCTTTCCCACCGCTCTCCCCCCTCTCTCTCCCCTCTCCCTCCCGTCGTTCCCCCCAGCGTCCCCGGCCCGTCCGCCCCGGCGAAACACATTCTGGTTGTCCAAACACCAGCGGGTTCCATGTGTCTCGGCAACCAGAATGTGTTTCGCCGGGGGATGGGGGGCGCGGGAGGGTGCGGAACCATGGCGCACGCGCCCGGGAGAACGGCCGGTTTTTCGGGAGCGCGTTGTGCGTGATACGCTCGGGAGGTTCCGTTCGAGAAATCGAACACGCGCGAGTGGCGGAATAGGTAGACGCGCTGGCTTCAGGTGCCAGTGCCTGCAAGGGCGTGGGGGTTCAAGTCCCCCTTCGCGCACACACACAGAACAGACGAAGGCCCCGGATTTTTATCCGGGGCCTTCGTCGTTTCCGATTCACCGACCATATGTCCGGTGGTTCGGGTGGTTCCGGTCGCTTCGCTCGCTGAGAAAGCCGAGCGGGAATGACGAGGACCCACCACGTCGAGCGTGATGGGTCCTCATCGCGGGAGAACTTAGCTGAACTGGTTCATCGTGTTGTCCTTGCCGCCAGCCTTGAGAGCGGCGTCGCCAGCGAAGTATTCCTTGTGGTTGTCGCCGATGTCGCTGCCAGCCATGTTCTGGTGCTTGACCGTGGCGATTCCTTCGCGGATCTCGCGGCGCTGAACGTCGCGAACGTACGTGAGCATGCCTTCGTCGCCGAAGTAGCCCTTCGCGAGGTTATCGGTCGACAGTGCGGCCGTGTGGTACGTCGGCAGTGTGATGAGGTGGTGGAAGATTCCGGCGCGGGCGGAACCATCGCGCTGGAACGAGCGGATCATTTCGTCCGCCTTCTGGGCGAGCTCCGTGTTGTCGTATTCGACACTCATCAGCGCGGCGCGGTCGTAAGCCGAAACATCGTGACCCTGCTCGCTGAGCAGGTCGTATGCCTGCTGGCGGAAGTTGAGGGTCCAGTTGAACGACGGGCTGTTGTTGTAAACGAGCTTGGCGTTCGGGATGACCTCGCGAATGCGGTCAACCATGCCAGCAATCTGCTCGACGTGCGGCTTCTCGGTCTCAATCCAGAGCAGGTCGGCCCCGTTCTGCAGCGACGTGATGCAGTCGAGAACGCAGCGGTCTTCACCCGTTCCCGGACGGAACTGGTAGAGGTTGCTGGGCAGACGGCGCGGGCGCACCAGCTTGCCGTCGCGCTTCATGACAACATCGCCGTTGCCGAGGTCTGCCTCAGAGATCTCTTCGACATCCAGGAACGAGTTGTACTGGTCGCCCAGGTCGCCTGGCGTGTTGCTGACGGCGAGCTTTTGAGTGAGGCCCGCTCCGAGCGAGTCGGTGCGGGCAACGATGATGCCGTTGTCGATGCCGAGCTCCAAGAACGCGTAGCGCACAGCGTTGATCTTGGCGATGAAGTCTTCGTGTGGAACCGTGACCTTACCGTCCTGGTGACCGCACTGCTTTTCGTCCGAAACCTGGTTCTCGATCTGAATGGCGCACGCGCCAGCCTCGATCATCTTCTTGGCCAGCAGGTAGGTCGCCTCGGGGTTACCGAAACCAGCGTCGATGTCAGCGATGATCGGAACCACGTGCGTCTCGAAGTTGTCAATCTGCGACTGGATGAACTCGATAGCCGTTTCGTCGCCCGCGGCGGTGGCGTCATCGAGCTGCGTGAAGAGGAGGTCGAGCTCACGAGCATCGGCCTGGCGGAGGAACGTGTAGAGCTCCTCGATGAGAGCCGGAACAGACGTCTTCTCGTGCATGGACTGGTCGGGCAGGGGACCGAACTCGGAGCGGAGTGCGGCGACCATCCAGCCGGAAAGGTAGAGGTATCGCTTGTTCGTGGTCTTCAGGTGCTTCTTGATCGAGATCAGCTTCTGCTGACCGATGAAGCCGTGCCAGACACCCAGCGACTGCGTGTAAGCGGAGACGTCGTTGTCGTACTCCGCCATGTCACGGCGCATGATGTCAGCGGTGTACTGGGCAATCTCCAGGCCCGTCTTGAACCGGTTCTGTGCACGCATGCGGGCGACGTATTCCGGGTTGACGCTGTCCCAGCTGGAACCGTTCTGCTGCTTGAGCGAATCCACGGCTTCTTTGTCGTTTTGGAATGCAGTCACGATGACTCCTTCGGCGGGTGGTGACTCGGTCACTCACATTGGCGTTTGCTTATTCTCACAATGGGGCAGTGAGATGGCCTCTTCTTGCCAATGCCGGGGAGAAGTTTCGTGAAATTTTTGCTGTTGTGCAGAATCCAGTCGTGGGAGGGCGTAAATAGTCCGGAAGAGCGATTCAGATCGCCTGGAGATGCACGCGCTACTTCGAGCGCTTCACCGCGTCGTACGCCGCCAGCGCGGCCCGGCGCGTTGTGGCCAGGTCGACGATCTGCAGGGGAGAGGCGTCGGCGGCCCACCGCTGTACGTACAGACCGTGCGGATCGAACTTCTTCGCCTGGAGTTCGGGGTTGAAGATGCGGAAATAAGGAGCAGCGTCAGCTCCGGAACCAGCAACCCACTGCCAATTGAAGGGGTTGCTGGCGGCGTCGGCATCGACGAGCGTGTCCCAAAACCAGGCCTCGCCCACACGCCAATCAACCATCAAATTCTTGATGAGAAACGACGCTGTGATCATGCGCACGCGGTTGTGCATGTGGCCGGTGTGCCAGAGCTCGCGCATGCCGGCGTCGACGATGCCGAAGCCGGTGTTGCCCTCGCGCCATGCAGCTAATGCGCCCTCGTCTGGCCGAGGCCACGGGAAGGCGTCGAACTCGGGACGCAGGTTTTCGGTCGCCAGATTAGGAAAGTGAAATAGCGTGTGCCAGGCGAATTCTCGCCAGCCCAACTCGCTCAAGAAACGCGCCGACTCGCCAGCGTCGACTGCCGCGTGCCAGGCCGTGAAAGGGCTCAACTCGCCCCATCTCAACCGCGGCGACAGCATTGACGTTGCCCCTGCCGACGGTTCATCGCGCGCCCGGTCGTAATCGCCAAGATCCTGCGACACAAACTCCTGCAACCGTGCCAGCGCGGCCGGCTCACCCGGCTCCCAGGTCTCGCGCAATCCCGCGGCCCAGTCTGGTGCGCTCGGCAACAGGTTCCACTTATCAAGGTCATCAGAAGCGGGGGAGGCGGAACCACCGTGCAGGTCGGCGGGTTCGGGGAGGGGCCGGCGGGGTGCGGGCAACGACTGGCATGCGCGCCAGAACGGCGTGAAGACGGAGTAGTGGGTGCCGGATCCGGTCTGTACCGTCCACGGCTCGAACAAGAGGGATGCCGCGAACGATTGCACTTCGACGCCGGCGGCTCGGAGTCCCGACTTGAGCTCGGTATCAACCGCACGTTCCGCACCCGCGTACCGACGGTTCCACATCACCGCTCCGGCTCCGAGCGAAGCCGCAACGTCGCGCACCACGGCACCGGCCGCCCCGCGCCGCAGCACGAGCGGCACACCGAGCGCAGAAAGTCGGTCCGCCAGCGACGCCAGCGAATGGTGCAACCACCACCGTGCCGCGGCGCCCAGCGGGCGGATTCCGGGCGACTCCTCGTCGAGAACGAATAGCGCAACGACCGGCCCGCGTGCGGCCGCCGCCGTCAGCGCGGGGTTGTCGGCAAGGCGCAGATCATCGCGGAACCACATGACCGTTGGTGAGGCGTCTGAAGTCATCCTCTTCAGGGTACGCGCCTCCTCTCTCAACGACTCCTTGCGCGACTACGCAACCGCGCGCTCAAGGGGTGCGTGAAAACGACACCGGCGCGCGCGCCCGCGCAATTATCACCCGTGTGAGCGGATCTCAAGCGGGCGTGAAGGTTTACCGCATTATGGAATCCTTTTGACGCATCGTGGAATGTCCCAGTAGAACTGACCCAACCTACAGACATCTCAACGAGGCGATCCGGGAGGAATCACTTGGGGTACTACATCGGGAGAAGGCTCCTTGAAGTCATTCCGACCCTCTTCCTGATCGTGACGATCGTGTTCTTCCTCGTCTACATCGTGGGTGACCCTGTCACGCTCATGCTCGGCGAGAACGCGACGCCGGAACAGGTCAAGGCGATTCGCGATTCGATGGGCCTTAACGATCCGCTCCTCGTTCAATACTGGAACTACATAACGCACGCCTTCGTCGGCGACTTTGGCGACTCATATCAGTACCGAGAGCCTGCCATGGCCATCGTGCTTGAGCGCCTCCCGCTGACTCTCACACTCGCGGTCGGGTCAATCATCCTGGCCCTCGTCATTGCAATTCCCCTCGGCGTCTGGGCTGCGACGCACCGCGGCGGCGCCATCGACAACGTCGTCTCGTCGCTGTCAGTTCTTGCTAAGGCGATGCCCAACTTTTGGCTCGGCATCATGCTCATCCTGCTCTTCGCCGTCACCCTGAGCTGGTTCCCCGTCTCTGGTTCCGGCACCTGGGCGCACCTCGTTCTGCCGGTAATCACGCTGGGAACGGGAACGGCGGCCGAGATCACTCGCCTCGTTCGCTCGTCCATGGTCGAAATCCTGAGCCAGGATTACGTGCGCACAGCGCATGGAAAGGGCCTGCGCGAATCTATTGTGGTTTTCAAGCACGCGCTCAGCAATGCCTTCATTCCCGTCGCATCAATCACCGTGCTCCAGTTCTCCACCCTTCTCGGCGGAGCGCTCGTGACTGAAGCTGTGTTCGCGTGGCCCGGTCTCGGCCAGCTTCTCGTTAAATCGGTGACTCAGCGCGATATGCCCGTGGTTCAAGCGGCGGTGTTCGTCATCGCGCTGATGGTCATCGCATTGAGCATCCTGTCTGACATTTCCTTCAAGCTCGTTGATAGGCGGATCAAACTTGACTGAGTTCATTACGCTGCCCCGTCAGCGCGCCCCGTTCCGCCTGATCACCACAATGAAGCGCATTCCGGCGCCGGCGATGTTTGGGCTCGTGCTCATCATCGTTCCCGCCCTCGTGGCTATCCTGGCGCCGTGGATCATGCCGCACGATCCTTCGCAGATCGATCCATCTCGGTCACTACTTCCTCCTTTCCCGTTCGAAGGCAGCGAGGCCGCGTACCTTTTGGGCACCGACAACCTCGGTCGCGACATGCTGAGCCGCCTCATCGAAGGGTCTCGCATTTCGCTGCTCGTCGGTGTGTTGGGCGTCGTGTTGGCCGGAACGATTGGTCTGGTCGCCGGACTCGCTGCGGGATATTACGGCGGCGCAACCGACGCGATCATCATGCGCATTGTGGATGCGCTGTTGGCCATTCCTGGCATTCTTCTCGTGCTTGTCATTCTCGGTGTCGTCAAGCCCGGCGTGATGACGCTGGTCGTCGTTCTGGGCTTCACCAACTGGGTCATCTACGCCCGCCAGATTCGCGCGGAAGTTCTTGAAATTCGTGAGCGACTGTTCGTCGAAGCGGCACGCAACTTCGGCGTGCCAAGCGTCAAAATCATCGCGCGACACATTGCACCCAACGTGATGCCCACCTTCATCGTGCTGTCCACACTGAGCGTGGCGACCATCATCATCACCGAATCCTCGTTGAGCTTCCTTGGCCTTGGAGTGCAGCCCCCGAACATTTCGTGGGGCCTCATGCTGACAGCCGGACGCGATTACATCACAAGCGCCTGGTGGCTGAGCACCCTCCCTGGCGTTGCCATTACCGCCACCGTGCTGGGCATTTTGCTGCTCGGCGACTGGCTGCGCGACGCACTTGACCCGCGACTGGGGGCCTGACATGTCGAATGAACCGATGCTCAGCATCCGCGACCTCACGGTCAAGGCGGTGAAGAAGGACCTCACTCTGGTTGATGGCGTTTCGCTCGACATCGATGCGGGTCAGCGAGTTGCTCTCGTAGGCGAATCGGGCTCGGGGAAGAGCCTGACCTGCATGTCGATCATTAGCTTGCTCGCCAAGGGCTTGGGTGTGACGAGCGGCGAGATTCGCTGGAACGGCACAGACATCGCGAAGGCATCGCACTCGCGGCTGCGCCAACTTCGTGGCCGTGAGATCTCCATGATTTATCAGGAGCCGCTGACGTCTTTGAACCCGATTCTGTCGATCGGAAACCAGCTGGGCGAAGCGGCCAAACACGTGCACGCGACGCGAAACGACGTTCTTGCCATGCTCGACCGTGTCGGTTTCCACCAGCCTGAGCGGGTGTTGCGTCAGCGCCCGCATGAGCTGTCTGGTGGTATGCGTCAACGCGTCATGATTGCGATGGCTCTGCTCGGAAAGCCGCGACTCCTTCTCGCAGACGAGCCCACGACTGCGCTTGATGTCACGGTTCAGGATCAGGTTCTCAAGTTGATTTATGACATCACCGTTGAGACGGGCACGGCGCTGCTGCTGGTCAGTCACGACCTCAACGTCGTGCGCCGCATCGCCGATGATGTCGCGGTGATGTACACGGGACGCATCGCCGAAAGTGGAACCACGGATCAAGTGCTCTCGAATCCGCAGCATCCGTACACGGCCGCACTTATGCGTTCCGCTCCCTCTTTGGAGTCCAAACCCGAGCGATTGCTCGCGATCCCGGGGCGTGTCCCGACGCCGAGTGAGTGGACGGACGGATGTCGATTCGCGGCACGGTGCCAGTTCGCGACCGAACAGTGCACTTCGAAGCCCCCCGTGGTTGATGTCGACGGCCAGCAGGCAGCCTGCTGGCACACAGACCGCGTTCGTGAGTGGAGGCAAGCATCATGAGTGAGCTGAAGAACGCCGCGGCAGTATCCGTCACCGGGCTGTCCAAGACCTTCCAGATTCCCGAGGGATTCTTCGGGAAGAAGCGTGACTTCCAAGCCGTGCGCGACGTGAACTTCACCGTTCCGCCCGCGACAACACTGGGGATCATTGGCGAATCAGGGTCAGGTAAGACGAGCGTCGCGCGCATGATCGCCGGATTGCTCGCACCGACCACCGGTGACATTACTGTCGCGGGCGCCCCGGTCTTTGACGCCAAGGGGCGTACGACCGTCGCGGGGCGAACAGCCGCACAGATGGTTTTCCAAGACCCCTATTCGGCGTTGAACCCGCGCATGCGGGTGAGGTCGATCCTGGCCGAACCGCTCACGGTTTCGCCACGTGAATCTCGACAGGCTATCGACGCACGCGTCACCGAACTGATCGATCAGGTCGGCTTGGCCACCTCCGCACTAGACAAATTTCCGCACGAATTTTCCGGTGGTCAGCGCCAGCGATTGGTTATCGCACGCGCGCTGGCGCGAAAACCACCTGTCCTGGTGTGCGACGAACCGGTTTCTGCTCTGGACGTATCGATTCAGAGTCAGATTCTGAACCTGCTGAAAGAACTGCAGGAAGAACTTGGCCTGACCTATGTGTTCATCGGTCACGGACTGGAAAGCGTCTATTTCATGAGCGACACAATCAGCGTCATGTACAAGGGCGAGGTCGTCGAACACGGCACCGCAGACGAGATCTTGCATCACCCCACTCACCAGTACACGAAGCAGCTCATTGAGTCGTCTCGTGCACAGCCCTTCAAAGAACGCGACGGCGTGAAGACAGCATGAGCGTCGTCGTCATTGCAAGGCCCTCACCCACAGAAGTGTGAAAGGAAAGCCATGAAAAAGGCTCTCAAAGCGATTGCCGTCGTTGGCGCGGCAGCGCTCCTCCTGACCGGTTGCGTCCCCGGCACCGGATCTGACGGAAACGCTGGCGGCGACTCCGGTGCGACCAAGGACACGCTGGTGTTCGCGCAGACCGTCGACCCCCGCAACCTGGACCCGCAGAACGCACTGCAGACCTCTGCAGATCGCATCAACCGCAACGTCTACGACCGTCTATTCACCCGCAACGACAAATCAGAGATCGTTCCCCAACTCGTCACTGAGTACCAGCAGGTCGACGACACAACGTGGACGATGTCGATTCGCGACGACGCGACGTTCCACGATGGCACCGCGCTGACAGCGGCCGACGTCGAGTTTACGCTTGACCGCCTCAAGGATCCGGCGCTCCTCGAATCGCGTTGGTACTCGCAGATCACCGAGGTGACAGCGACGGGCGAGTTCGACATCGAGATCACGACCGATGGCCCTATGCCGACGCTGTTGGCAGCGCTGTCGAAGAGCGGTGCCGACATCATGCCGGCCGCCTACATCGAAGAGCACGGCATCGAAGAGTTCATCAAGTCGCCGATCGGCTCGGGTCCGTACAAGTTCGTCGAGTGGCGACGCGACGACCGCGTCGTACTCGAGCGCAACGACGACTATTGGGGTGGCACCCCGAAATGGGCTTCCGTTGAGGTTCGTACCATTCCCGAGAACTCGACGCGCGTGTCGGAGCTGCTGACCGGTGGCGTTGACATTGCGACCGATATTCCCGTCGTCGACTGGGAGCGTGTCGGCTCGGGCGAAACCACTATGGCCTTCGGTGAGACGTCGCGCACGATGATGCTTATGCTGCGCGTCAACGAGCCTCACGCAACCCAAGACGTGCGCTTGCGCGAGGCCATCGACCTCGCGATCGACAAGCAGGCCATTGTTGACACCCTCTTCAACGGAAACGCGGTTCCGGTGCGTACGCGCGCCCCGCACGGAATTGTTTTCGGAGGCGACCCCGACCTGTACAACACGTCGCTGTATGACCTCGATCGTGCCAAGGAGCTCGTAGCCGAGGTTGTCGCTGAAGGCGGCGATGTCGAACTCCACTACAGCGCCTCGCGCGGTAGCTACCCCATGGATGCAGAACTGGCCGAGATGGTCAGCGCGATGCTGACTGAGGCTGGCTTCACTGTCAACCTCGAGATTCTTGAAGGCGGCGCTTTCGGAGACATCTACAGCGACTACTCCAGCCAGGAGGTCTACCAGGTTGCCCTGGCCGACGGTTTGCTCGACGCATCCTACGCGCTCCAGGGCTATGCGACCGAGCTGGGCATGCCCCGCCTCGGGTACAGCAACGCAAAGGTTGATGAACTCCTGGCTGCGGCCAACCGCACGTTGGACAGTGCCGAGCGCGAAGACCTTTACGCGCAGGTGCAGAAGATCATCGCTGAGGAAGACCGCCCGCAGGTCATGTTGTATCTGCAGCCCTCGGCCTACGGCGTGAATGCCGGCCTGAAGTTCTCGCCGCGTGCAGACGATGGTGTGGTGTTCGACGCGGTCGAACTGACAAAGTGATCCTGTAGTTGGGGTGGGCGATAACTGCCATCGCCCACCCCAACGCACACGGATCAAATACGAAGGAGTAACCGTGGAGAGCACGTTTGCCTCAGAGCCAAACGCTAAATCGCGCAGTGCTGTGCAGTCCATTAGTCGCGGTTTCGCCGTGCTCGAAGCGGTTGTCGCTCATGACCTGCCTGTCGGCGTGACAGAGCTCGCCCGTCAGTGTGACCTCCCCGTCGGAACCATTCACCGCTTGGTGCAGTCACTGTACGAGCTGGGATATGTGGACAAAGACGAAAGCAGCAAGTACTTCGCCGGACCACGGTTGACCAAACTGACCGGAACGCGTCAGAAAACTGTCGCCGCGATCGCTCAACCCTATTTGGATCGCATTGCGCAAGAGCTCGGTGAGACTGTTGCCGTCGGCACCCTCAAGGGCGGCTTCGTCGTCGGTATTGCCCGCACTCCGGGCACCCGATCGATTCGCATTCACACCAGTATTGGGGTGCCCTCGCATCCACATGCCTCAGCGTTAGGCAAGCTCCTGCTCGGCACCATGCCGGTCGAACAGGTGCACCACATTCTTGACCACACGCATATGCCACGTTTCACTCCAGCGACGATCACTGACCGTCCCACTTTGCTGGATGCGATCGCAACAGCACAGGAGCGCGGTTATGCGGTAAACGAAGGCGAGCAGGAAGAGGGCATGCGTTGCGTTGCGGTAGCAATTACTTACGACTTGGCACCCATCGGTTTTTCTCTCTCTGCTCCCACCCTTCGTATGCCTGACGACGTCTTAACGACGACCGTCGACACTCTCCGCAAGGCCGCCGTTGCACTCGCAGACGATCTGCGCGGAGTCCGCTACCTCACATCCCACGACTAGGAGTTCTGATCCACGCCATGAGCACGACAAACATCGCCGTTATCGGCGGCGGTATCGCCGGAGTTACAACCGCTTTCCACCTCGCTCGTCGAGGCGCAACGGTCACGGTTATCGACGACGGTGGCTTCGGACAGGCGACAGCGGCTAGCGCTGGCATCATCGCGCCATGGGTGTCGAAGTCGGATGGCGACTTCTACGCAGCATACGCCGCTGGCGGAAACTACTACCCCGAATTCCTGTCTCAGCTCGAAGCCCTGGGAATCCCTGAACTCGGTTACCGTCGCTCGGGCGCCCTCATGGTCGACGTCGATGCGGAAGGTATCGAAGCTGAGTATGAGCGCATCGTTTCCCGCGTGCGTGATGCCGGTGACGTTGCCGGTGAGGTTAAACGTGTTGCGGGCGATGACGTGCAGAGCCTTTTCCCCGCACTCGCTTCTGGCCTGACGGGGTTACTGGTCACCGGTGGCGGGCGTGTCGACGGCCGCATCCTGCGAGATGCCGCGCTGACCGGCGCCATTGCGCACGGTGCGCGCCACCTCGTTGACGCGGTCATCGGGTTGGAGCAAACGCAAACGGGCTGGAGTGTCAAGACAACCACGGGCACGACGATGTTCGATGCCGTTGTGGTCGCTGCGGGCGCTCGCGTGATGGACATTTTTGACCGGCTCGACATGCGAATTGGCGTGACTCCGCAGCGCGGGCAGATCGTGCACCTGCACTTGCGTGGCGTAAACACGTCCCCGTGGCCGACTGTTCATCCCCTTGGCGATCACTACATGACTCCATTTGATGGCGGCCGTATCGCTGTCGGCGCTACTCGCGAGACGGGCAGCGGATTCGACCCGCGCGTTACCGCGGCTGGTCAGATGTCGGTGTTGCAGAAGGCATTGGAACTCGCACCCGGCCTCGGCGAGGCAACCCTCGTGGAAACCCGCGTCGGCATTCGACCGATGGGCGACGACCACATGCCCGTCGTCGGACGGGTACCCGGGCGCGATGGCCTGTGGGTTGCTTCCGGGTACGGCGCCGGTGGACTCACCATGGGTCCGCTCCTCGGCGACGCCGTTGCTCGTGACGTGATGGGCGATGCCGCACCCGAACTAGCGCCCTTCGCTATGCCCGCTGAATCCGTCTCATAGTTTTTCAGACACCACGTCGTTCTCGCGGTTCCCTGTGCGTTGAGCGGTCGACGTGGTACGCCCTGTGCGCACTCCCCCTGCGCACAGGGCGCTCGTTGCGCCACCGCGGCGCCGCGCTACGCACTTTGTGTCGAACCTCTCGGTTCCGCACTCATCCCGAACCGTCGGTTCTGCGACGACTGAACCCTCGAGTTCTCTAATGAAAGGCACATATCGTGACCCTCTTTGACCCAGCCACCACGGCAATTGTTTCCATTGACCTGCAGGAAGCAAACCTGACCAGCCACCACGAGCCCAACAGCCCACGTGACGTTCTTGACCGCTCGCTGCGCTTGTTCTCTGCGGCGCGCGCCGCAGGGTCGCTCATCGTGCACGTTCGTACGAGTTTCCTTCCGAACGAGAAGGACTCCCTCGCGCCGATGCAGATTGAGAAGATGCGCCCGCTGAACCCGGTGCGTGAGCCGCGGTGGGATGAGCTGGTCGCCGAGGTTGCTCCGCTTCCGAACGAACCGGTCATCATCAAGCGCTCGTGGAATGCCTTCCACGGTTCTGACCTTGACGTGCAGTTGCGACGCCACGGTATCAAGACGGTCGTCATGGTTGGTATGTCGACGAACTACGGCGTCGAAGGTACTGCTCGTGCGGCGTACGAGAACTACTACAACGTCGTATTCGCTAATGAGGCGATGTCTGCTATCACGACGGCTGGTCACGACTACAGCGTGTCGACGATCTTCCCGCTGATCGGGCGCGTGCGCTCCGTTGACGAGATCGAGGCGGCGTTCGCCGGGCGCGCCGAGTAAGCCGGATTCAGCGGGAGCGCAGGGGAAACTCTGCGCTCCCGCTTTGCCATTTCGTCACGACTGTTGAGTGAGGGCTGCGGTTCGAAGCTCTGCGGCGGCTTCGGTAAGAGCCTTCACGACTTGCGGAACAATGGCGCTGGTGATGCGCGTCGTTGGCCCTGAAACAGACAGTGCCGTTGGCTGCTCGAGCCCAGGCACAGCGACCGCGATGCAGCGCACGCCGACTTCTTGCTCACTGTCGTCGGCAGCAAACCCGCGTCGCTTGGCGACGCGAAGGTCGGCGATGAACTCATCGGCTGTCACCAGGGTTGCCGGAGTGAAGCGGGGTAGCCCCGTTCGAGATACCAAGCTGCGAACACGGTCCTCGGGCATTGTTGAGAGCATCGCTTTGCCAACTCCCGTGGAGTGCGGCAAGACTCGCCGGCCGATTTCGGTGAACATCCGCATGCGATGACGTGATGGCGTCTGGGCCACGTAGAGAACGAGGTCGCCGTCGAGAACGGCAAGATTCGCGGTCTCGTGAAATTCTTCTTCCAGCCGTTCCAGCAGGGGGTTGGCGAGGTCGGCCAATGGTGGCACCGCTCGCCGACCGAGCCCGATGAGTCCCGCACCAAGGGCGTACCGGCGCTTGTCCGTCTGACGCACATACCCCAGCGCGTGCATGGTCCCGAGAATCCTATGCGCGGTGGGTACGGCGAGCCCGGCCTTTTCCGCGGCGATGGCCAGCGGCAGACCGTTTTCGGCTTCTGCAATCGCCTCGAGGAGGGCAAATGCGCGGGTGATGGACTGGACAGACCCGGCTGGGGGCACAGACGACATAATTTCACCATACAAAATTTCCACTCCAAGAAGTGGAATATTTCGTAGCGTATGGGGAGCACTATCCGCCTGACACAGGAATGACATGACGCTGTATCGCCAGACCGCATCCATCTCGTACGAAACCGCAACGCGCGCAATCGCGATCGCGATGGAGGTGGGAGCGAGGGCCGGCATCCGCCCGGTGATCTCGATCGCTGACCCGAGCATGACTCTTGTCGCATACGGTATGGCTGACGGGGCGACCCCCCACAGCGCCGAAACCAGCCGTCGCAAAGCCGCGACGTCTGCCTCGACCCGCAAACGTTCCGCACTTATTCCAGAGGCACTCGTCACCAAGCTTGCGCTCGGCACGGGCAATTTACTCACGGCCGTCGATGGGGGCATGCCGATCTACTTCGGCGACGTGCATGTCGGTGGCTTGGGCGTCGCAGGCGGAACCCCCGCACAAGACGCCGAGGTTGCCCTGGAAACTCTTCGCCTCCTGGGCGCACGATCTGAAGGAGAAATGTTGTGACCGACTCCACCACCACCCGCACCGCCTACCTGACACGTGCCGACCTTGCTGTCGCGCCGGAAATTGCCGACTTCGCGGAGTCGACGCTGGCCACATTCGGCCTCGATGCCGACGCGTTCTGGCAGGGGGCAGCGGCGATCGTCCGCGATCTCACGCCCCGCAACGTTGAGCTTCTCGCGAAGCGCGATGAGCTGCAACAGCAGATTGACGACTTCCACCGCGCCAACCCGGGTCAGCCCGAGCCGCAGGCCTATCGCGCCTTCCTGACGAGCATCGGCTACCTCGTCGAGCAGCCTGCTGACGCGCAGATTTCCACTGCCAACGTCGACCCGGAGATCGCAACCTCCGCTGGCCCGCAGCTCGTGGTTCCGCTGCTCAATGCCCGCTTTGCCCTCAACGCCGCTAACGCTCGCTGGGGTTCGCTCTATGACGCGCTGTACGGCACCGACGCGATTTCGCAGGAGGGTGACCTGGCCCCCGGTGCCACGTACAACGTCGTGCGTGGTGCCGCGGTTATTGCCCGCGGGCGTGAACTGCTCGACCTGGCGGCGCCGCTTGCGCAGGGTTCGCACGCTGACGCCACGGGATATGCGGTTGACGCAACCGGTGCGCTGGTGGTGCAGACGGCTACCGGATCCACCGCTTTGGCTGATCCGTCGGCTTTCGTTGGCTACACGGGTGCGGCTGACGCGCCGGCTTCCGTGCTGCTTAAGCACCACGGCCTGCACCTGGAGATCGTGATTGACCGTGCCGGTGGCATTGGCGCAACCGACGCTGCTGGCGTGCAAGACATTGTCGTGGAGTCGGCGATCACGACGATCATCGACCTGGAGGACTCGGTTGCCGCCGTCGACGCCGAAGACAAGGCGCTCGGATACCGCAACTGGCGCGGCCTGATGGATGGCACGCTCAGTGAGACCCTCGAAAAGGGCGGTCGCACGATCACGCGTGTGATGGCTCCGGACCGTTCGTATGTCACGCCGACGGGTGAGACGCTGACGTTGCCTGGCCGTTCGGTGCTGTTCATCCGCAACGTAGGGCACCTGATGCGCACGGATGCAGTGCTTGACGCCCAGGGCGAGCCGGTATTTGAAGGTGTGCTTGACGCGATTATGACTGTGCTCGGTGCGCTGCCTGACCTGCGCGGTGACCGTGCAGGTGCGAACTCGCGCGCTGGTTCGGTGTACATCGTGAAGCCGAAAATGCACGGACCGGAGGAAGCCGCTTTCGCCGCTGAGCTGTTCGGTCGTGTCGAAGAGCTATTGGGCCTGGCACCCAACACGGTGAAGATCGGCATCATGGACGAAGAGCGTCGCACATCGGCCAACCTTGCCGCGTGCATCGCTGCCGCGTCGGAGCGCGTGGTGTTTATCAACACCGGATTCTTGGACCGCACGGGTGACGAAATTCACACCTCGATTCACGCGGGCATCTTCCCGCCCAAGTCGGTCATCAAGTCGCGTCCGTTCATGCAGACGTATGAAGACCGCAACGTGGCGATCGGGCTTGAGACGGGTCTCGACGGACGCGCTCAGATCGGTAAGGGCATGTGGGCAATGCCCGACCTCATGCACGACATGGTGGAACAGAAGATCGGTCACGTCCGTTCGGGGGCATCGACCGCCTGGGTTCCGTCGCCGACCGCGGCAACGTTGCACGCACTGCACTACCACCAGGTGGATGCGTTTGCGCAGCGCGCTGGCATCACGTTTGACCCGGCCTCCCTCGAGTCGCTGTTGACGGTTCCGCTCGCTTCGCCTTCGGACCTTTCTGCCGAAGTCATCGCGACGGAGCTCGACAACAATGTGCAGTCGATTCTGGGATACGTCGTGCGGTGGATCGACCAGGGTGTTGGCTGCTCGAAGGTGCCCGACATCAACGGTGTGGCGCTCATGGAAGACCGCGCGACGCTACGCATCTCGAGCCAGCTGTTGGCGAACTGGCTGACGCACGGTGTGATTTCTGAGGCTGACGTTGACGCGAGCCTGCGTCGGCTGGCGCCGGTCGTTGACGGTCAGAATGCTGGGGATGCGTCGTATGAGGCGCTGATCGCCGGCGAAGAGCCGGGTATCGCGTTTGCGGCGGCTCGTCGGTTGATCATCGAGGGCGCAGCACAGCCCAACGGTTACACCGAGCCGATCCTGCACGAAATGCGCAAGGAAAAGAAGTCGCGCGGATGACACGCTCGCGCTGACCCGCTACGCCGCCCTGTGCCCTGTGTGGCGTAGCTGCCCCCGGAGGAATCTGTTCTCCGGGGGTTTTCTCTAGTATGTTTCGAACGCGGGCGCTTGGGTGCGTTGGCTACGGGTTGCTTGTGGGTTGAGGTCGGTGCACCAGCTCGGGTAGACGCGGAATCCGCGCTTTCCTGCTCGTGTGGGTGCTGATGTGATTCCGAGCTGCGCGAGGTGGTCGCGAGTGAAGCGGAACACGCCGCGATTGTTGCCTTGCGCTACAAAGACGAGGAGCCCGGCAGAGGCGTCGGTGCTCGGAAACGGAGCCGTCTCACCGTTGTCGTCACGTCGCCAGAATGCGACGAAGGCGCCGGGCTTGGTGGGTGTGGTTCTCGCGGTGCGGATGTGCCACACCTCTTCGCCGATGACAGCCGAGCCCGACTCGTAGTCGCTGTTTTGTGGTTCCGGAGCCACCTGCACGGGCGTCCGTGTTGCGGCGGCATATGCCTCATATGACTCGAACTGCACACCTCACGCTATCGTGCGGTGGGAGTCTTGCCCGACCCGGTTAGATCACGCGAAGAGCATCACCCCGGCGAAGGCTGTGCCGGCGACGATCACGGTGGACAGTGCCGCGAGGATGAAGGGGCAGACCCACCTTGATGAGCTTGCGTACCTGCACGCCGAGTCCGAGGGCGAACACGGCGGCGGCCAGCAGCGCGGTCTGGATCGTGCCGCCTGCGGCGATGGCGAAATCGGGCAGCGGCACGAACGAGCGCTTCAGCGCCATGGCGATGAAGCCTATGACGAAGAGCGGAACGATCGGGGGATTTTCGCGCCGGCGGCTTCCTCTCCCGAGGCGCGGGCGATGCGGCGCTGGCGCACGCTGAGGATCGCGATGACCGGGCCGCGCAGCAGCACGCGGGCGAGTTTGACGACGACGGCAGCAGCGAGTGCGCCGCCGCCGATGATGCCGCCGATCGCGACGACCTGGGCGACTTCGTGGGTGGCGCCGCCCGCCCACATTCCCGCGATGCGGGGGCTCAGGTCGAGGAGTCCGACGACGGCCGGGACGATCGCGATCATGAGCGTGCCGAACAGCACGACGAGGGCGACGGCGGTGACGGTGTCTTCTTCGTTTTCGTCGTTGGGGTCGGTGACGCCTGAGGCGCCGGCGACCGCGGCGGCACCGCAGATCGAGAATCCGCAGCCGATGAGGAGTGCGAGGTTGCTCTTGATCTTGAGCAGTTTGCCGAGCCACACGGTTCCGAAGAGTCCGATCGTGACGATCGCGACGACCACGAGCAGCATGGGGGCGCCGAGGCTGATGATGTCGCCGAGCACGAGTTGGATGCCGAGGAAGACGATGCCGATGCGGAGGAGCTTCTTCGCCGAGAACGTAACGCCAGGTTGGGTGACGGCGGGCAGCGGTGCGATATTGGTGACGAGGATTCCGAGCAGAATCGCGACGAGCATCGCGCTGACACCCGGGAAAATGGCGCTGACTCCGTATGCCGCTGCCGCCGCGACAGCGCAGACCGCGACACCCGGGATGTACTTCGCAATGCGCGACCACAGTGACGGGGCCGGTGCCGTGGTTCCGCCCGCCGACTGCACCGAGTCGGGGTGGTTCGTCTCGACGCGCTCGTTCAACGACCGCGAGGTGGTCGGATCGGGGGCAGCGGTTTCTGTTTCGGGGGTGGCGGAACTGTCGGTCATGGTTCGATCCTCCGCTTCTGGCTTCGTCCGCAGTAGAGGTACCTCCTTGGCTGGGTACAAGCTAACCTTGTGGCAGGTGGCGTCAGCGTCGGCTGACGCGGCGGTGATCGAAGTGGAGGGCGCATGAACGCGGAACCAGATCTTGCGGGTCTGCGTGCGCTCGTGTTGGTTGCCGAAGAGGGGAGTATCTCGGCGGCCAGTCGGCGGTTGAATGTGTCTCAACAGTCGGTATCTCTGCGAATTCGGGCGCTTGAGACCCAGCTGGATGTACGTTTGTTGTCGCGTTCGCCCCGGGGTTCGCAGCTGTCGCCGACCGGAATTCTAATCGTTGAGTGGGCGGGTGATGTGCTGCGGGCGGCAGATTCTTTTGCCGCTGCGGTGACGTCGTTGCGCGCGGCGGGGAAGACAGCGGTGCGCATTGCGGCGAGCCTGACGATTGCTGAGCATCTGGTTCCGGGGTGGATTGCGGCCTGGCGTGGCACCGTCGGCGCCGACGGTGCGGTCGCTCAGTTGCAGGCGACGAATAGCCAGGATGTCATTGCCCGCGTGCGTGCTGGCGAAGTCGAACTCGGATTCATCGAGACGCCTGATGTGCCCCATGATCTCGGGTCGGTTGTTGTCGGTACGGACACCGTGGAGATCGTCGTCGCGCGCGACCACCCGTGGGATCGCGCCGGTGCTGTCGCACTGACCGAACTCACCGAGACACCGCTCGTTGTCCGTGAAAGCGGTAGCGGAACCCGACGCGCCCTCGAGGCGGCACTGGAAGCTCGTGGACTCCAGATGCACGCGGAACCTGCACTCACCGCATCGACGACGCTGGCGGTTCGTAGTGCCGTGATGGCGGGTGTGGGTCCGGCGGCGCTCAGTTCGCTGGCGGTGCGCGACGATGTGGTGGCGGGCCGGTTGGTCACTGTCGCCGTTGATGGTTTCACGATCCGTCGCCCCCTCACGGCGATTTGGCTCGGCAAGACCCCGCCGCCCCTCGTGCGGGACTTCTTGCAGGTGGTCGCTGAGTCTTCATCGTGATGAACTTCGCCACGCGGCAGGTGTTGTAGCGGTTTGTCTCTCAAACTCAGTGCGCGTCGCCGCGGCTGAGGCTCATCGAAACGTAGGACTCGAAGCCGGCTCGCTTGGCAAAGCGCACCGGTCGCCGCGAGATTTCTCGAAAGCCGAGTTTGCGGTAGAGGCCGAGCGCCGCGAGGTTGTTGTTTTTGATGCCGCGCAACACGAATTCGTCGTAGGGCAGGGTGAGCGCGTGGCGCATGAGGGTGGTTCCGACTCCCTGCCCAATGAGCGTCGAGCAACGAGGTCGTCCCCGCGCTTGGTTGGCGGTTGCATCTTGCTTCGCGACCGGTGACGACGTGGGTAGTCGTTCTTCGGAATCCGAGTCACGACGAGCCTTCGCGAAGTCTTCTGTGGTCAGGGTCCGTTCGCCTTCTAAGCGAGAGGACAGACTAGCCAAGATCGCGCAAGGCTGTTGATTCAAGCCGAACCGTGGCGCAGAAACAAGGCCGTCTGAAGTTGGTTGATATGTTTCATGCGAGTTCGTTGCGGGTGACCCGCGAACGCGATTGCGACAACCGCCATTACCGCAACCATCAACACGAAAAGACCGGGGTTCGGAACCGTGAATGGTCCCGAACCCCGGTTACAGGTGGGCTGACGTGTTGGGTGGCCCGGCGTGCGTTATTTCAGACAGGAGGCTGCTTGTTCGGCAAACTCCGTTGACATCAGCTCGCTGGCTGGCACGTTTTCGGCGTAGTCCAGTGCCCCCTGCGAACGCAAGAAGTTCTGTAGGTTTTCCAGATACGCAACGGCGTCCGACATGTCGAGCGTGGCGTCGAAGATCAGGGGCACGCCGTTCGCGATGGTGTCAGCCTCCTGGTCGAGCCCGGTGGCGAGATACTCCAGGGTGTCCGCGTTCTTGTGGTAGTCGCCCTGCAGGTACGCTTCATTGGTTTCCGCGAGAACCTGGAGGAACTTCACCAGTACGTCGGGACGGTCAAGGAGCTTCGATCCGACGATGATTCCGGAACCATTCAGCCCGGGCTGATAGGTCGCGGCAAGGCGGAGGTTCGGGTTCTTTGCGGCGGTTTCGGTGAATGGTGCCGACAGCCAGGTACCGGCCACGGCGTCATTCTCGAGTGCCACGAGTGCGTCTGCACCGGAGATTGTTGTGAACGTGATGGCATCCAGGGTGAGGCCATCGTCTTCCAGGGCCTGTGCGAGCACGAGTCCACCGGCACCAGTTCCGCCGGTTGGGGATCCGATCGTTTGACCTTCGAGGCCAGTGAGATCGGCGTCATCGGCGGTTCCGACGTATTTCGTGTTCGCCCAGTAGCCCGGCAGTGGCTTGTCCGTGTCCAAGGGAAGCTCGTAGAACGGAGCGATCCACTTCATTTCGATGCCGCTGGCGACCACGTTGAAGTTTCCGGCGCCATATGAGGTGAGTTGGCCGTCGAATCGGCCCTGGCCGATCTGCGCGAGGGAGTCTGCGGCGGATATCTTTTCCACGGTGACGTTGAGTCCGGCTTCTTCGAACGCGCCTGACTCCATGGCAATGATCAGCGGAGCAAAGCCCTCGATCGGGTTACTGACCGTCAGGACGATCTCCTCACCGTTCGCGGGGGTTGCGCAGGCATCGGCGGGTGCCTCCGATGGAGCCCCGGACGCAGCCGGCTTTTCCGTCTCAGGTGCGGGGGTGGCTGGGCCGCTGCAGGCGGCGGCGGTAGCGACAAGGGCGAAGAGGCCCAGTACTGCTAGGCCTCGGGGTTTGACTCGCATGGGTTCTCTTTTCGTTGAGGGTCGTCATTGACCGGTATGGCTAGGTTCGCCGTGGTTCCCGGGCGTGTCAATGACGAGAAATCGTTGCGCGACGTCGCCGCCGCAACTGATTTAATCCATTTGATCAGGTGTTTATCAGACTCAAATAGGAGACCCTTTCTTCGCCCTTTGGGAAATGCTCATTGTCGTGGGGCTATTTCGATCATTGAATCAACTCAGCAGATCATCGTGAACGGAGACAAAAATGCGGGACGCAGTCATCGTCGAAGCAGTGCGCACACCGGTAGGCAAGGTGCGTGGAGCATTACGGGAAACACACCCAGCCTCGCTGTCTTCCGACGTCCTCCGGGCGCTGGTCTCGCGTACCGGGATTGATCCGAGCATCATTGACGACGTGGTCTGGGGATGCGTATCCCAAGCGGGAGAGCAAGCGGGCAACATTGCCCGCACGGCCATCCTTGGAGCGGGCTTTCCGGAACAGGTTCCGGGAACGACGGTCGACCGTCAGTGCGGATCCTCCCAGCAATCTGTCGAGTTCGCTGCGGCGCTCGTCATGGCTGGACTCCGCGATGTCGTTGTTGCAGGTGGGGTCGAGTCGATGAGCCGGGTACCGATGGGGTCCGCACGCATGGATGCTGCCAGCCCGCTGGGCCCATATGTGGAAGAGCGTTACGGGGTTAAACGGTTCAGTCAGGGCCACGGTGCGGACGAAATTGCTCGTCGTTGGAACATATCTCGCACCGAACTTGATGAACTGGCATACGAATCGCACGAGCGTGCGGCCTCGGCCACCGACGAAGGTCGATTCGATGGACAGATCGTTGCAATTGATGGAGTCGACTCCGATGGCAATAGCGTCACCGTCCGCCATGACCAAGGTATTCGCCGAACGACGTCGGCGGAAGGTTTGGCGTCGCTCGCACCCGCATTTGGTGACGATGGATTTCACACGGCGGGCAACTCATCGCAGATGTCAGATGGTGCCGCCGCGCTATTGGTGACGACTTCGGAAAACGCGGCTCGTCTTGGGCTCAAGCCGATCGTCCGCATTCACACATCCGTCGCCGTGGGGGTTGACCCCCGGACCATGCTGACGGGTCCGATTCCAGCAACCCAGCGCGCCCTTGAGAGGGCCTCCCTTTCGATCTCTGACATGGAGTCGTTCGAGATCAACGAAGCGTTTGCAAGCGTCGTTGGCGCCTGGCTCCGCGACACAGGTGCCGACCCCCGACGCACGAACCCTGACGGCGGCGCAATCGCTCTGGGGCATCCACTCGGCGGATCTGGGGCACGTCTCATGACGACTCTGATTCACCGCATGGTCAACAACGGCCATCGGTACGGGCTGCAGTCCATGTGTGAAGGGGGAGGCATGGCGAATGCCACGATCTTGGAGCGATTGGCATGACCGATGCAAACGACGCCATCCACCTCGCCATTCGCGACGGTGTTGCGACGGTCACACTCAACCGACCCGATCGACGCAATGCCCTTGACGCGGATGCGTGGCGAGATCTGCGGGAGACCGTCACCTCTATCCGGGTGAACCCGGACGTACGGGTCACCGTAATTCAAGGTGCCGGTGACCACTTCTGCGCGGGCGCTGACATTCGAGCGGGCGGGCCTCGACGACACCCTCTCGACCGCATGCGAAATGTGTCAGACGCGGTGCTCGCAATTTACGATTTGCCAATGCCGACGGTTGCTGTTGTGCGTGGGTCGGCCGTTGGCGCGGGATGGAACGTCGCGCTGGCGTGCGATTTTGTTCTCGCTGCCGAGGACGCCCAGTTCAATCAGATCTTCGCCCGGCGCGGGCTCTCAGTCGACTGCGGTGGCTCCTGGCTGTTGCCGCGCATTGTCGGGCCACAGCAGGCAAAGCGACTCATCTACATGGCGGAGATGATTGGTGCCGCGGAGGCCGCAGATTTGGGTCTCGTACTGAGCACCCACGCTCCCGAGGCGTTGGAGGAGGCGGCGATGAGCCTTGTCGACCGACTCCGAGCGGCGCCGCCAGCAGCGGTCGATATGGACAAACAACTCATCAACTCGACCTGGACGACATCGTTCGCCGATCAACTCCTCCGCGAAAACATCGCGCAGGGCATCAACTTTGCAACCGATGCGCCTGCCGCCCGTGCGGCAATCGCCGAGGGGAAAAAGCCCGAATTCGAAGGAAAGTGGCAACTATGACAACCGATGCGCAACCGCGAATCTCTACTCGGTTTACCGAGCTGCTCGGCATAGACCATCCGATCACGCAGGGCGGAATGCAGTGGGTCGGCCGTGCCGAGCTCACGTCAGCCGTGTCCAATGCCGGAGCACTGGGTACGTTGACGGCGCTCACGCAGCCCTCGCCCGATGCGCTCTACGAGGAAATCCAGCGGACGAAGGCGATGACGGATCGTCCCTTTGCGGTGAACCTCACGATCCTGCCGACGATCACGCCGCCGCCGTACGACGAATACTGCAAGGCGATCATCGAAGGTGGCGTGGGGATCGTCGAAACAGCCGGCAACGTACCCGGCATGATCTACGAGATGCTGAAGCCGCATGGCGTCAAGACCATCCACAAATGCACCAGCGTCCGTCATGCGCTGACCGCCGAACGGATGGGTGCAGACGTCATCAGCATCGATGGCTTCGAGTGCGCCGGTCACCCCGGTGAGGACGACATCCCAGGACTGGTGCTGATTCCACGCACCATCGATGCCCTCTCTGTTCCGGTCATTGCTTCCGGTGGCTTTGGCGACGGACGTGGCCTCGCCGCTGCGCTCGCCCTGGGCGCCGATGGCATCAACATGGGTACCCGCTTCATGGCAACGCAAGAGGCGCCGATTCACAACGACATCAAGGAACGAATTGTCGCGCAGACGGAGAACGACACGGAGCTGATTTTCCGTTCGTTGCGGAACACGTCCCGTGTTGCCAGCAACGAAGTGAGTCGCGAGGTTGTCAAGATTCTGGCCGACGGCGGACAGTTCGAAGACGTCCGTGAGCTTGTGGCCGGTGCGCGAGGCCGCCGCGTTTATGAGCTCGGTGACCCGGATCTGGGTATCTGGACGGTCGGTATGGTGCAGGGCCTTATTACCGACATCCCGCCGGTGGCGGAACTCGTGCAACGCATCGTTGGCGAGGCAATCGACACGATGACCAAGCGCATGTCGGCGCTGGTTATCGGAACCGCGTGAAAGGGAACAGGACATGACAGAAGAGGTACTGGTCGAGCGTGAGGGTCGCGTCATGACCATCACGATGAACCGTCCCGAGGCACGAAATGCCCTCACGAAGTCGATGTCGGAGCGCATGGCGGCAGCGCTGGACGAGCTTGACGCCGACCCTACGCTGTCGGTGGCTGTTCTCACCGGATCGGGCGGCGCCTTCTGTGCCGGCATGGACCTTAAAGGCTTCTTGCGCGGCGAACGCCCGAGTATCCCCGGTCGTGGCCTCGGAGGCATGACGCAGACGCCCCCAAAGAAGCCGATCATCGCGGCTGTGGAAGGCTGGGCGCTCGCGGGAGGATGCGAACTTGTGCTCGCGTGCGACTTGATCGTTGCAGCACGCACGGCACGTTTCGGCCTGCCGGAAGTGAAGCGCGGGCTGGCGGCCGCCGCCGGCGGGCTGTTCCGTCTTGCGGATCGCATTCCTCGTCAGGTCGCGCTCGAAGTGATCCTCACGGGCGACCCGATCGCTGCCGAGCGTGCGTACGAGGTCGGTCTTGTGAACCGGCTTGCTGAGGAGGGTGGTGCTCTCGCTGCCGCTCACGAGCTCGCCGCCGCCATCGCCGCGAACGGTCCGCTGGCGGTGCAAGCAAGCAAGGACGTCTTCACCCAGGCGCCAAACTGGCCCGCACAGCATCGATTTGTATTGCAGCGCCCGCTCATTGATCACGTCTTTGAATCCAACGACGCGAAAGAAGGCGCGAGCGCTTTCGCAGAGAAGCGGGAGCCGGTATGGACAGCAACGTAGGCCCACTCGCGGGCACGCAGGTTGTTGAGCTTGGTGGAATTGGACCGGCTCCCTTCACGGGGATGATCCTGCAACAGCTGGGCGCCACAGTGACGGTTGTCGCGCGGCCAGGCAAAGTGCTTCACCCCACTTTGGATCGCGGAAAAACTGTATTCAACGCCGACCTGAAAAGCTCAGCGGACACCGCTCGCGTACGTGAACTGGTGGCAGGTGCAGACGTCGTCATTGAAGGCTTCCGTCCGGGCGTTGCTGAACGCCTCGGGTTCGGACCTGACCACATCGCTTCCCTTAACCGCGCGGCGGTTGTCGGTCGAATCACCGGCTTCGGGCGTAGCGGTCCACTGGCAGACCGCGCCGGGCATGACATCAACTACATCGCCCTGTCCGGAGCGCTCGGTGCGATCGGCCCCGCTGATTCCGCCCCGACGGTTCCGCTGAACCTCGTTGCTGACTTCGGCGGTGGCGGATTGATGCTGGCCCTGGGGGTCACCGCGGCCATCCTCCGTGTCGCACGCACCGGAATAGGCGAGGTCGTGGACACCGCGATGGTTGACGGTGCTGCCACCCTCACCAGCATGATCTACGGATTCGTGGCCAACGGACGTTGGGATAGCGAGCGAGGGGACAACATCCTTGACGGCGGTTCGCCCTATTACCGAACGTATGAGTGCGCTGACGGAAAATTTATCGCCGTCGGTGCGATTGAGCCGCAGTTTTATGCCGAGCTGGTGCGAGTGCTGGGACTGAGCGGCCAGCTCAGTGTGAGTGCGCAAACCGATCGCTCGACCTGGGCCCTGCAGGCAGAACTCTTCGGAAAGGCTTTCGCGACAGCCTCCCGCGACGAGTGGGAGGAGCGTTTCGCCGGCGTTGACGCTTGCGTGACGCCCGTGCTCTCCCTTGCGGAAGCGCCCACTCACCCCCACAACGCTGCCCGCGGCACCTTCTCGGAAATCCCCGGAGGGTTCCAGCCGCTGGCTGCCAACCGATTTACCGCACTTCCCGTGCTGACGAGCACGACCTGAGGAGAACGCAATGACGCAATCGACCATCTACCAGCCAGAACACGACGAGTTCCGCGCACTCATCCGGTCTTTTCTCGAGCGTGAGGTCGTTCCTCACTTCAGTGAATGGGAAAGAGCGGGACTCGTGCCGCATGAGTTCTACCGCAAGATTGGTGATCTCGGCTACTTCGGACTCCGAGTACCGGAGGAATACGGCGGCTCCGGGTTGGGCGATGAGGTCTTCCTCTACACGTCGGTGTGGGTTGAGGAATGTTCACGCGCTGGCGTTGGACTCGGCGGCGCGCAGACCCATGTGAACCTGGTCATCCCCTACTTCTTGAAGTCGGGAACCGAGGCGCAGAAGCAGCGCTGGCTACCCAAGATGGTCTCTGGTGAGCTGATGGGTTCGATCGCGATGAGCGAACCGGAAACCGGGTCTGATCTCGCCGGGATGGCCACTCGAGCACACCGTGTTGGTGACAAGTGGGTGCTCAACGGAGCGAAGACCTTCATTACCGGCGGTATCAACGCGGACGTCGTCGTCGTTGTGGCACGCACAAGCGATCATGAGAATCGCCGTGACGGACTGTCGTTGTTCGTCGTTGACGTGACGAAGCCCGGATTCGCGAAGGGGCGGAACCTCGAGAAGATTGGTCTGAAGGCGAACGACACCGCGGAACTATTCTTCGACAACGTTGAGCTGACCGCTGACGAAATGCTGGGCGAAGAAGGCAAGGCGTTTTCTTACCTCGCGCAGAACCTTGTTCAAGAACGTATGGGAATTGCTCTCGGTGCCCAGGTTGCTGCCGAGACGGCGCTGCGAATCACCGTCGACTACGTCAAACAGCGCAAGGCCTTTGGCACGCCCATCAGTTCGTTCCAGAACACCAAGTTTCAGCTCGCCTCGTGCCGCCTGGAAATTGCGGCGGGACGCGCTCTAGTCGATGAAAGCATGCGCAAGCATGCCCGCGGAGAGTTGACGGCGGCCGAGGCTTCGATGGCAAAGGTCTTCTGCACCGAGCTACAAAGCAAGGTCATCGATATTTGTCTGCAGCTTCATGGCGGCTACGGATTTATGACCGAGTACCGTATTGGCCGCATGTACACCGATGCTCGAATTAGCCGGATCTACGGAGGTACGAACGAAGTGCAGCGGGGGATCATCGCGAAGTCGCTGGGGCTGTGACTTGAGGTAGCCTCGAAGTACCCGACCACTTCAGAGAAGAAGCATGGATCTTCAGCAACTTCGGTACTTCACGGCCGTCGCAGGACACGGCAGTATTTCTGCTGGCGCCGCATCGCTGGGTGTCACGCAGCCCACGATTTCTCAGGCGCTGCAATCGCTCGAGCATGAGATGAAAACCCCGCTCTTTTCCCGTGTGGGGCGAGGCATGGTCTTGACAAGTGCTGGTCACGCACTTGTGGGCCCGGCGAGACGTATCTTGCGAGCTTCGGCCGCGACCAGAGACACTCTCATCAATCGTGGGCGCGTGCTCGCAGGACGACTCGACTTGTCGATCACCGCAGGCGCGATGACCGGAACTGTTCCGCGCTTGTTGGCCGGCTTCCTGAAGAGTCACCCCAAAGTCACGCTCAACGCGCGCCATTTGGCAAACGATGCCGACATTATCGCGGCGCTCGACGAACGGTTGTCCGATGCGGTATTTACCGAGCTTCCGCTCCGGGCGGATCCGCTTCTAAGTCACCCGCACAGTCCGCTCCGTGTGCTTGAGGTGGGAACGTCTGAGATCGTTTTTGCTCTTCCGGTCGATGCCGAAGTCGAGCCCGACGACGCGCCCCTGTCCTGGTCAGGTGACCCGGCGCTCAGGCGCGTGCTCGCGCCACAATCTGACCACGGTGACTCCATGTTCGCCGGACCGATATCCGCCGTCGGACAACCAGCGTTGCCACCCGTTATCGCCAGTAAACGGGAAACACGCTATGCGCTCGTCGCCGCCGGGGTCGGCTCAACCTATATGCGTGCGACGCTGGCAGAGCGTGGCCGTCAAGCGGGTATTAGTAGCAGGCGTTTGGAGCCTCCCGCTGCCCGCCAACTGGGGATGGTCTACAGTGACGTGGGTGTCTCGGCCGTGGCTCAGGCGTTCTTTGAATTCATTCGGGCTGCACTGAATGCGAGAGACAAGAATGCGTCCGTTGCCGGCGATGGGGTGCCATCGCGGTAAATCACGCCGATATCACGCATGACCGGGGGATCGAGGCTATACGTTGGCGTGGTCGGTAGCATGATCCGCGCCACATTTTCCGGGATGAACGTCGCAACGGCGCCTTCGCGCACGAGATCCCACAGGAATTCGCGATCCGCGCACGCGGCACGGACCTCACCGACCAGACCGGCGATCTTTCGCAGGCTCGGCGTGTGGCCGCCTTCGTCACGTGACACGATACCCATCGGAATTTTTGCCAGTGCCGCGGCGGGCACCTTGTTCACATAACCCTCGAGCTCACGAACATGCCCAGCAAGCTTCAGCTCTTCGGTGGCAAAGCGTCCGGTGATAATGGATGACTCCGTTACGGGCATTTCCACGAAGCCGGCATCCGCAACCCCGGACCGTACGAGTGCTACTGCGTGTGCGGTGGTTCCGACATCTTCGATATGCACCGACATTTTGGGATGGCGCGCAAGAAACTCCGTGACCAATCCGACGAGCGGATCGATGGCAAGCGTCGACGAGGCGGCGATGGTCAGACGGCCCGTTTCCAGCTCAACCACTTCGCGCACTCGCTCGGTGGCATCGTCGACGAGCGCGAGGACGCCTCGAACCGATTCCGCAAGGGCGAGGCCCTCCGGAGTGGGACGCAGCTCGCGTCCCACTCGATCAAACAGCGTCGTCTGGAACTGACTCTCGATAGTGCGGATTGCCTGGGAGAGCGATGGCTGGGAGATATATAGCTCACGAGCAGCGCGGGTTATTCCGCCCTCGTCGAGAACCGCGAGGAAGTAGCGCATCTGCCGGAGTTCCATGTGGCCATGCTAACGACTTCCCTCCATAGATTGCGTCGAAGCTACCCAGTGGCAGAGGGACTTTGTCTGCATCGCGAGGGCAGGCAATGGTGGATATCAACAACACGATGAGGTGGTGAACGAATGATGCGTGCAGCAAGTGAAGCCCAAGTTATGGGTTGGGCGGAGCGTCAAGCACCGGGTCCAGAGAAAGTGGCCGATGGTGTTTGGGCATTGTCGTTGCCCGGAAGTCACAGCGCGATCGCCTACACGATCACCTATCTCTTTGAGCGCCCCGAGGGTCTGTTGCTTGTCGACACCGGGTGGCACAAGGACGAAGCCATGCAGGGGCTTCACGAGGCGCTCGCTTCCCTGGGATGGACGGTGAATGACATCACGGCCATTGCCATAACGCACATGCACCCTGATCACTTCGGCCTGGTACCCACGCTGATGCGAGCCAATCCCGACATCGTCCTCTACATGCATGACGCTGACCTCATGCTTGTTGACGGCCGTGCCGATGACGAGCGGGCACGAACCATGCACGAGTGGTTGGCGCTCATGAACTCGATGGGCGCTCCCGATCGTTACGACATGACGAACCGGATCATTCCGTCCAGCACGCTGGACCCGACCGTCGCGAGCCGCTGCCGTGCGATCACCACTGGTGACGGTATCGACGCTGGAGATCTCTCGCTGCGCGCTATCTGGACGCCGGGGCACACGCCGGGTCACCTGTGCTTTGCAGTGGAACCATTGGGGTTGCTGATTACGGGGGATCACATTCTCCCCACCATCACGCCACAGGTAACGCAATTGTCCGACCCGTCGCGCGACGTTCTTGATGACTACCTCACGTCACTGATGCGCGTTCGAAATGGGGAGTGGGGCGTGGCATTGCCCGCTCACCAGTACCGGTTCACCGGTCTCGTCGAACGCATCGACCAGCTACTTGCACACCACGAGAATCGGCTCAACATTTTGCGCGCTGAGATTCTGCGCGCCCCCGGCCAAACCTGCTTCGAGCTTGCTCATGTCCTGGACTGGCGCGAACCCCTCGCGGACATGCCGATCGATCAAGCTCGGATGGCCATCAAAGAAGCATTTGCCCACATCATTTACCTCCAGCGTCGCGGTGAGATCCGTGCGGAGGGCACCCACGCACACACCTGGTGGCCCGCGTCACTAGGCAACGAAGGAGAACCCGAATGACGAAGTCCTGCGATCAACGCGTCGCCATTGTTACCGGCGGTGGCCAGGGTCTGGGTGCGGCGCATGTTCGTCGTCTCGCAGCGGCCGGGGCCAGCGTTGTGGTGAACGACCTGGGCGTCGCGCTCGATGGCGGGCTTGACCCGGAGCGCCCCGCCGTTCAGCTCGTGGAAGAGATTCGCGCCGCTGGCGGTCAGGCCGTGCTCAGCGGGCATGACGTGTCGAAGTGGGACGAAGCCGGCGAGCTCGTGCAGCTTGCCGTCGAATCTTTTGGCCGGCTCGATGTGCTGGTCAATAATGCTGGCGTCCTCCGCGACCGTTCGCTCGTGAAAATGTCGGAGGCAGAGTTCGACGCCGTTATTGCCGTTCACCTGAAGGGCACTGCCGCAACCATGCACCACGCTGGCGCCTACTGGCGCGACCGTGCCGAGCACGAGAAGCTTGACGCCCGCATCATCAATACGACGTCCGTCGCTGGCCTGTTCGGCAACGTCGGACAGATGAACTACGCGGCGGCGAAGGCCGGCATTGTTGGTGCAACGCTGGTGGCTGCGCTTGAACTTGGCAAGTACGGCGTAACCGCCAACTGCATCAGCCCGGGTGCCGCTACCCGTATGACGGCATCGATCCCGGGTCGAGACGCCAATGCCATGGCCGAGGATGACAGCTTCTCGCCTCGCTGGCCGGCGGCTGTCGTGGAATGGCTCGCGTCTGGATTGTCCCGTGGCGTCACGGGTCGCGTGTTCATGACGAGCGGGCGACGTCTCGGTATAGCCGAGGGATGGTCACACGGACCGTCATCGCAGCCCGTTGAAGCAGCAGAAGACCTGGACGCCACCCTCCGGATGCTGCTGGCCCAGGCCCGACCCAACAGCGACATGCGCGGCGCCGCATGGTAATCAATCTCGACTCCGTTGGCCTCTCCGGAGAAGTCATGCGCAAGGAGTGGACCGAGAAGGACACGATTCTGTATGCGCTCGCGGTCGGTGCGGGGGTGGCTGATCTTGACCTCACGACCGAAAACACCGCGGGTGTCGATCTGCAAGCGGTAAGCACCTTCGCCGCAGTGATTGCCGGTGGCGCGGGAGCGCTCCGGGAGAGGATCGGTTCGTGGCCAGGCGGCATGGTGGTGCACGGAACCCAGCTGGTTGAGTTCGTGACGCCACTGCCCGCCAGCGGCGAAATCGACGTGGTTGCGCGCGTTGCTGCGATCGAGGACAAGGGAAGTGGGGCTCTCATTGAGATTGAGTCCACGGCCACCGACCCGCAGTCTCACGCCGAGCTCTTCCGATCCACGACGGGCCTGTTTGTGCGGGGCGAGGGTGGCTTTGGCGGTGGCGGTACGGCCGCTCGCGGACTCGCTTCTTTTCGCGGGCTCGAAACCGCCGCCGACTTCACCGCTGACTTCGCCACCGGGCCGAATCAGGCCCTCCTTTATCGCCTGTGCGGCGACCGCAACCCGCTACACTCCGATCCGCGTTTTGCCGCGAAGGCCGGCTTTGACCGCCCCATCCTCCACGGGCTCTGCACGTGGGGTATCGCCGCGCGGCTGCTCAGCGCGCTCGTTGATGGTGACATGTCGGCGATCAGTCATTTCGGCGGGCGCTTTACCGCCGTTGTCTTTCCGGGCGACACCGTCTCCGTCGACGCGTGGCGTACAGCCCCCGATCACTTCGCGTTCGTGGTGCGGGTTGGCGACCGTGTCGTCATCGACTCCGGATCGATGGGGGTGCGTGAACGTGATTGAGAGTATGCCGGTGCCCAGAGCGACTCCGGAGACGCAGCCGTTTTGGGACGGCGCGAACGCGAATATGCTCACGATCCAGCACTGCACGGCGTGTGACGAGTGGGTGTTTTACCCCCGTGAACGGTGCTCACACTGCGCGGCTGCGGCTCTCGAGTGGCGGCAAGCGAGTGGCCGCGGTCGCATTTGGTCGTTCATCGTTGTGCACCGCGCGGAGCCAGCGTTTGCTGACCTTGCTCCCTATGTCCTGGCCGTTGTCGAACTTGACGAAGGGCCACGGATGACCGGGATTGTTCATGGCGTGGCGGCTCCCGACACGAGCCTCATCGACGCTCCCGTCATCGTCCGCTTTGACGCTCGTGGTGACCAACAGGTTCCGGTTTGGCAATTGGAGAGCGCATCGTGACCGGTGTTGTGATTGTTGGGGCAGCCGAGACTGAAGCGATCGGAGTGCTTCCGAATCAGTCGGTTTTGGGGTTGAACATTGCGGCAGCATGGCGCGCCCTTGACGACGCCATGCTTGCCCCCGCCGATATTGACGGGATCGCCGGGGCACAGAATCCACATCTTGTTGCCCATGCCATGGGTATCCAACCCACGTGGGTGGACACGACCAACGTGGGCGGTGGCTCGTTCATGCTGCATGTGCGCCACGCGGTCGCCGCGATCAGGGCGGGCTATGCGCGCCGAGTTCTCGTCACGCACGGCGAGTCGGGCCGGTCTCGCGTTGGGCAACCACCGCGCCCACGTGACCCCGCATCGCTGCCGGGCCAATTCGAAGAACCCTACGGTGCACGGGCCGCTTTCACGAAATTCACGCTGCCCGTCATGCGGCTCATGCGGGACCGTGGTTACGACGAGCGCGACCTGGCGTCTGTCGTCGTGGCGCAGCGGCAGTGGTCGTCGCGTAACCCGCGAGCGGGCCGTCGTGACATCCTTGACATCGACGAGGTGCTGGCAAGTCCACTCGTCGCGTACCCATTTCATTCACCGGAAGTGTGCATGGTGACTGATGGTGGTGGCGCGGTCATTGTGACTGCCGCCGATGACGTCAGTGCGGCCCAACGCCGCCGTTCTGTCCCCGTTCTCGGCACCGGTGAAGGTACGGACGCCGTCATGATCATGGATCAACAGGATCCGGGCTTCTCCCGTGCCATTTCTGCCGCGGCAGATGCCGCCTTCGACGAGGCGGGGCTGCGTCGCACCGACATCGACCACGTCATGATCTATGACGCTTTCGCACACTTGCCCTGGGTTGGCCTGGAGTCGATGCGCTTTGTTGAAGCCGGCGACGCCGCTGCGCTCATCAGTGGCGGACACACGTCACCCGGTGGGCGGTTGCCGCTGAACACCAACGGCGGCGGACTCGCCTACACGCACACCGGTATGTACGGCATGTTCGCCATGAACGAGTCCATTCGCCAAATGCGCGGCGAAGCACCAGCGCAGGTTAATGGCGCCCAGACCAGCATCGCACTGGGTATCGGTGGCATGCTCACAGCCGCCGGCACCCTCATTTTTGGAAGACCGCAGTGATCGGAGAAACAATGACCGAAAAATCAGTTCTTATCGAACGGCGAGGCGCTGTCGCTATCGTGTGGCTGAACCGGCCAGAGCACCGCAACGCGTACACCCCAGAGATGGCGGTACGCATTCAGGAAGCGCTTGTTGAATGCGACGCCGATGACGACGTCCGTGTGATCGTCGTCACCGGGTCTGGTGACCACTTCGGTGTGGGTGCCGACTTCGGGATCGATTGGCGCGATCCGCAGGCTCACGCGGTGGAATCGCTCAGCGAGCCCGAAAAGGCGCCGTGGAACCTGACTACGCCGATTATTGCGGCGATCAACGGCGACGCTATTGGTGTTCACCTCACGTGGGCGATGCAGGCAGATATTCGCATTGTGGCGAGCGACGCGCGCATTGCGTTCTCGTTCAACCGCGTCGGCATCATGCCCGACCGCAACTCGATGTGGCTGTTGCCCCGTCTTGCTGGGTTCGGTCCGGCGATGGATCTCTTGCTGACCGGACGCACGATCATGGGTGACCGCATGATGCAGTGGGGTCTCGCCTCCGAGTCGGTACCGGCAGCCGAGGTGCTGCCCACCGCCCTCGCCTTCGCCGAAGACATCGCAACCTATTGCGCACCCGCGTCCGTGACCGTCACGAAGCGACTGATGTACGAGTTCCTTGAGGAGCCCGACCGCATTCGCGCATACAACCGTGAGCGTCGCACCCTGAATTGGATTCGTACGCTCGGCGAGACGCTGCGTGGCATCGACGCCATCACGAACAAGAAGAAGCCAGCATGGGGTACCTCGAAGCACACGCGAATTCCGGCGGAGCTTCGATGACCCTCGATATCCACACCCTGCTGGCGCCGCGTTCGATTGCCGTCATCGGGTCGACCTCGCGAGAGGGTGGGTTGGGGAGCCGACTGCTCGCAAATCTCGCCTCGGCTGGCTTTGCCGGTGAGGTCGCCGCCCATGACCCGACTCAGGAACCGAGCGCAGACGTTGACATCGCGGCGATCGCGGTGCCCGCCGAACACGTGCAGTCAGTGCTTGATCGCTGGGAAGGACGAGCGCAGCATGCGATCGTCATGAGCTCGGGATTCGAGGAGGCTGGGTCTACCGCCCTCCGCGCACCGCGGGATACCACCCTGATCGGTCCGAACTCGGTCGGTCTGTACGCGCAAGACTCACGCATGGTGCTGACTTTTGCGCAGGCATTCGCTGACATGACGGATTGCCCTCCCGGTGGCGGCGCGTTTCTGATCTCGCAGAGCGGCGCCTTCGGCGCTCGCGTTGCGAGGGCTGCCCGGGCTCGCGGGTTCGCGCTCGATGGATTCATCGGGACGGGAAACGAGACGGCGTTGAGTGCGACGACCTTTGGTCGCGCTCTGGTGGAATCCGAGCAGCATCGCCCGAGGGTCTTGATGCTCTACATCGAGGCCGTCCGTGACGCCGATGACGTGGTCAGCATGCTCAATGCGTGTCGTGAGCACGATGTTGCCGTTGTGGCGCTGGTCGGCGGACGAAGCCAAGTCGGCGCGAACGCAGCGGCTTCGCACACGAGTGCACTGGCAACGGACTCAGACGTGCTCATTGAACTGTTGAAGATGTGCGGTGCCCATGTCGTGCACTCCGACCGTGAGCTCCTGACGGCAGCGCACGCCATCGCCGTCGCCCGACGTGTTCCCGGTCATCGCGTCGCCCTGGTGACCGGATCGGGTGGTGCGGGCGTCGTGGCCGCCGATATTCTGGCCAGCCACGGGCTTGCTGTTCCGACGTTGAGCGCTGAACTGCAAGCCTCACTCCTGGCTCATCTCCCCGCTTTTGCCAGCGCCGCCAACCCCGTTGACGTGACGGCACAGGCGGTCGCTGATGCTGAGCTTGTCGGCCGACTGTGTGCTGAAATCGCCGCCAGCGGTGAGGTTGACGCTGTAGTCGCGATTGGTCGCACGGCGTTCGTTGCACCGCTGCAGCAGCTTAAGGTCCCCGCCGTGGTGGCTCTTCTTGATGGTCTGGGCGCTCCGGAGATGTCTGGTGATGTCTTCGTCGCCGGCGACCTGGAGGCCATGGGCGAAGCCGTGGCGGCGCTCACCGGTGCCGTCCGTCGCGACGCCCCGGTGGAACTCATTCGTCACGACGCTGAGCTCGCCGAGGTGACGCTGTCGGCCTCAGATAGCCTGGCGCTGTTTGAAGAAGCGGGCATTGAAGTGGCGCCGTGGGCGGTCGTGCAGTCGCCGGATGAAGCAGAAAAGCACGCGGGCGCCCTGGGGTGGCCGGTCGTTCTCAAGAGTGATGTCGATGCCGCAACGCACAAGGCTTTGGCAGGCGGCGTGCGGCTCGGTGTCAGCCGCGAGGCACTGCGCTCTTCCGTCGCGGTGATGCTTGCCGGCAGTGAGCAGGTCATCGTTGCCACGCAGATTGCTGCCTCGCTCGAGCTCTTTGTGGGTGTGCGTCACGACCCCACGTTTGGGCTTGTGGTGACGGCTGGGCTCGGTGGTTCCAACGTGGAACTCATGGGTCGTACGGTCACGATGCCGGCGGCCGTGAGTGCGGCCGAGCTGACGGCTGCGCTGAATGAGAACGTGTTCGCCCGAGGCGGCCAGCGATACGACACCCTGGCGGCACAGCTTGCTGATGTTGCACAACGCATGATCCGCGTCGCACAGCGTGGTTACGGACTCGTCGAGGCGAACCCCATTGGGGTCGCTGACGGTTCACTTATCGCCCTGGATGCTCGAGTGGTGGTGCACGATGTCTGAGGTACGTGAGCTGGAAACCCTGTTGCGTGACCTGCTGCCCGAGCCGTGGATCCGTGCCGTCGAGACTGGTGATGACGATGCGCTCGCGAGCTTCGTTGCTGACGATGTCCACGGGCGGAGCCTGGCGAACGCCGTCGCGGCCGAGGGGTGGCTGACCCCGGAATGGCCCACGGAATATGGCGGGCGCGGCATCGATGCTGACGCCGCTGTGCTCGCGCGGCGCACACTGGCACGTTGGCGTGTCGGCCGGGTTGAAAGTGCGATCGGCAGCGGCTGGATTGGTCCCACAATTTTGCAGTACGGCACGCCTGAGCAACGCGACCTGCACCTTCCGCGCATTTCGCATAACGAGGTGTTTTGGTGCCAACTCTTCAGCGAGACCGAGGCAGGCAGTGACCTCGCGAGCGTCCGCACCGCGGCGACCGCGACGGATGGCGGTTGGGTTCTCAACGGTGGCAAGGTGTGGACGAGCCGCGCAGACATCTCAGCGTGGGGCTTGGCGGTGGTGCGAACCGATACCTCTGTTGTTAAGCACGCCGGACTCAGTGTCTTCCTGGTTCCGATGGATGCGCCGGGCGTCACCATCGCACCCATCAAACAGATGACCGGCGACGCCGAATTCTTTGAAGTGCGTCTCGACAACGTCTCGCTGCCCAACGATTCTCTTCTCGGAACCCCGGGACAGGGGTGGGAAATTGTGCGCACGGTGCTTGCCTTTGAGCGCCGTGCTGGCTCGGGCGCAGGAGCCGCAACTCCCGGCTCCGTCATCGGACGCGGCATCGAATCTCTCATTGAAGAGCGGTGGAACCAGGCTGGTGCCGTGGAGCGCACGCGATTGGCCTCCAGCCTCGTCGATGATCTGCTGATCGGCCTCAACAATGCCCGCAATGCGGCGCTCCGGGCAGCCGGCGCCGAACCCATTGCCAAGGGCGCACCGGTTAACAAAGTTCTTCAGGCGGAACACACGAAACGGCTCCAGGGACTGCGTATGTCCAGTGGTTCCATCGACCGCACGTCACCAGCAATTGATGACATGACCGCGGCCGCAGACCAGTGGGCATTCATGCGCGTGCAGGCGAAGACCATTGCCGGTGGAACCAGTGAGGTGCTTCGCGATCAGATTGCGGAACGGGCGCTGGGTTTGCCCCGGTTTGATGACCCCAGCAAACGGGTTCCGTGGCGCGACTTCATTGCGCAGTTGGCGAAAGGACAATCGTGAGAATTCCGCTCGATGAGGAACAGGAGTTCCTGGGTGCGCTCGCCGAGTTGTTCGATGCTCGGGGTGCCGTCGCGCACACGCGCACGAATGCTGAGCTCCCGCGAATGTGGAACACGGAACTCTGGGCAGAGATGACGGCAATGGGCGTCGCCGATTTGGCCTCTGATGGTGAGATCGGTGCGCTCATGGCGCTCGCCGAGGCAACCGGAGCGCAACCGGCACTCGTGCCCGCGCTCACGTCGGCCGTGATCGTTCCCACTCTGATGGCTGCCGTCGATGGTGGCGAGCAGACAGATGGTGACTGGGCCGTTGCACTGGATGAGGCCGGTGGTCTGGCGACTGCAGACTTCACCGTCACGCCCGATGGTCTGCTGGAGGCCGATATTTCTCGGGTGTTGTACGGAGCATGGGCACACAAGCTCCTGCTCATCGACGCCGCAACGCGTGGCCTGTGGGAGGTTCGGCTCGACGAGCCGGGCGTCACGGTGGCACCGCGTCAGAGCCTGGATCCCACGATGCCCATCGCGGATGTCGAGTTGCGTGGCGTTCGTGCCCGTCAGCTCGCAGCCGGGTCAGAACAGGTTGAAGCGGCCATCGTCTCGGCCACCCGGCTTGCGACCGCCTGGGTTGGTGCAGCCGAGGTTGCCACCGCACAGCGCCTTCTGGACATGGCCGTGGCCTACGCAAGAACCCGCGTGCAATTCGGCATGGCGATTGCGGAACGGCAAGCCATCAAACACAAGTGTGCAGACATGCTGATGGTTGTGGAGTCTGCTCGATCCGCCCTGTGGAGCGTCCTCAGTAACGTGAATGATGACGCTGCGCTGGCACTTCTCCGGGTTGCGAGCGGGCGCGCACTCGACCTCACGGCCCAGCAGTCACTGCAGATCCACGGTGGAATTGGCTTCACGTGGGAGCACGACCTGCACTTCCTGTTTCGCCGGGCCACCGTTTCTCGTCACCTGTTTGGCAGTGACGAGTCCCATTACGCAACCATCATGAACGCTGCATTGGAGAAGGCATGAGTAGGCACTTTCGACACTACGTCGAGACTGATCCCGAGCGGGTCGCCATCATCGAAGGCGACACACCCGTTCACACGTACCAGAGCTTGGCGCTCGCGGCGGATCGTGTCAGTCAGGTGCTTCTCACGGCCGGGACCCAGCGCGGCGACGTTATTTGTGCGCTCCTGCCCAACGGTGCGGATATGCTCGTCGTGCAACGTGGTGTCATGCAGCTCCCGGTGTACTTCTCGACCATCAACTGGCACCTCACCGCGCACGAGATCTCCTACATTTTGCGGGACTCGGCGGTACGCATCTTCTTTACGAACGAGGCGATGGCGCCCACCGCGCGCGAAGCTGTTCGGCTAGCTGAGCTCCCCGAGGATGTTCTCATCATCGTCGACGCCCCGGAAAGCGAACAGCTTTCGCTGCGTAAGCGAGAATTGACGGCACCTGACGGGCGTCCAGTCACCTCGACCGCCGGAACCAGGCGGCTCTATACGTCTGGAACCACGGGGCATCCGAAAGCAGTGTTGCGGCCGTTGCCGACCGCGTCTGTCGCGGATCAGGCACAGGCGAATGTTGCTCGGGCAACCCTCTACGGGGCTGGCCATGAGGACGGTCGCTACCTCAGCGTTGCCCCGATGTACCACGCCGCCCCGTGCGCGTACGCCGATCAATCTCTGGATCTGGGGCATACCGTGGTGATCCTTCCCAAGTGGTCGGCAGAAGCCGCCTTGAAAGCCATCGTCGATCACCAGATCACGTGGACGTACATGGTTCCGCTTATGTTCCAGGAGCTGTTGCGTTTGCCCGGGGCACGGCAAACAGATGTGTCGTCGCTGCGATCGGTCATTCACACGGCTGCCCCGTGTCCACCGCACGTGAAGCGCGCCATGATCGACTGGGTGGGGCCGATTCTGATGGAAATCTATGGCGGCACCGAGGGAAGCGCGACGTTTATCACGTCACCCGAGTGGCTGAAGTATCCGGGCAGTGTCGGACGCGCACGTCCGGGTGCCCGGGTGGAGATTCGTGATGACGAAGGCGAGCTGGCTCCCGCTGGCGTGCCTGGCCACATCTTCTTTGAGAATGCGGCATTGGCGTTTGTCTATGCCAACGACGAGGAGAAGACCGCGTCATCCCGCAAGGGTGGCGCCATCACGCTGGGCGACATCGGGTTTCTCAACGATGACGGCTACCTCTTCCTCTGCGACCGCAAGGCTGACATCGTCATCAGCGGCGGTGTCAACATCTACCCGGCCGAGATCGAGCACGCCATGAAGGAGCTCGACGGCATTGCCGACGCCTGCGTGATCGGTGTTCCGGACGAAAAGTGGGGTGAGACCCTTCTTGCCGTCGTGGTGACCCACGATGGTGCGCTCGGAAATGATGAGGCCAGGGCGCTCGAAATCTCTGAAGCATTGCGACAGCGGATCGCCGGTTTCAAGGTTCCCAAGCAATACGAGTTCGTTGCCGAGCTACCGTATTCGGAGGCGGGAAAACTGTTGCGGCGCACCGTGCGTGACCGCTATGCACCGAACGGGGCGTTCTCCGGTCAGTAGACACCGAAGAGGGCGCGAGCAGTTCGAAACTGCTCCCGCCCTCTTCGTATTTACAAGCCCAGTGATTTGGCGATGATTGTCTTCATCACTTCACTCGTGCCGCCATAGATGCGCGCGACTCGCGCATCGGCGTACAGTCGGCCAATGGCCTGCTCTTGCATGTAGCCGTAGCCGCCGAACAGCTGCAGACACGCGTCTGTGACGAGACCGTGTAGCTCCGTCGTGAACAGCTTGACGCGCGCCGCATCGGCAGCCGAGAGGTGAGACGCATCGTGACGTCGGATCGCACGGTCCACAAGCGCCTGGCCAGCGGCAATGCGGGTTGAGAGATCCGCCAGCGTGAACTTGGTGTTTTGGAACGACGAGAGGGTCGTGCCAAACATCTCGCGGTCACGCGCATGATCGCGAGTCAACTGCAACGCGGCAACGGCCTGTGCTTGCGAGTTCACTGCGATTGAGAGCCGCTCTTGCGCCAAGTTCTGCGAGAGGTACTCGAATGCTCGTCCCTCCGCACCGAGAATGTTCTCGGCGGGGATGTAGACGTCATCAAAGAAGAGCTCGGCGGTGTCTTGTTGATGCAAGCCCAGTTTCTTCTGGGGCTGGCTGCGAGTGAGCCCCTCCGGGTTGCCCTCAATGACGGCCAGCGTCAATCCGCCGCGGCGGTCGTTCCCGTTACCAGAGCGGGCAACCACAATAGTGAGCTCACTTTGCGTTCCTCCCGTGATGAATGTCTTGGAACCATTGAGTCGCCACCCAGTGCCGTCGCTCTTGAGTGACGTCGTCATGCCAGCAAGATCACTGCCAGCTGCTGGTTCCGTCATGGCAATCGCTGCCATCTTTTCGGCAGTTGCCATTGCCGGAAGCCAGCGCTCCTGCTGCTGGGGCGTGGCAATGCTGGTCACATACGGAATGATGACGTCCATGTGTACGCGCAGTGCACCAAAGGATGCGAGCGCGTACGCCACCTGCTCAGTGAAGACGCAGTTGTACGAAAACGGTGCGCCACCGCCGCCAAACTGTTCGGGCACAGCGAGGCCGACAAAGCCGGCCTCGCCTGCAGCTCGATACGCGTCCAGAGAAACCGCGCCTGCGGCTTCCCACTCAGCCTGGTGGGGAACCACCTCACGACGAACAAAGGCTCCGACGGCGTCACCAAATTCGCGGTGATCATCGTCGTAGGCGTCGCGATCCTCCCAGGGAGCGAGGGCTGGGTTAGCCACGGCGCTGGCTCACGCGGGTGCCAAGCACCATGCCTGCCAGCATGTTGCGCATCACCTCGACGGTGCCGCCGCCGATGGCGAGACCGCGTCCGTCACGGAACATGCGCTCCACCGGCCAGCGACGCGAGTAGCCGCGAGCACCGAGTGTCTGGATGGCCTGATTCGTGACACGCTGCACCATCTCACTGGTGTGGAGCTTGGCGAGCATCGTCTGCCACGCATCAGGGAATCCAGCGGTACCGGAGCGAGCGGCGCGCCACATCATGACGCGTCCAAGCTCAATGTCGAGTGCCATGTCGGCGACCCTCCACTGCAGACCCTGGAACTCGTAAAGGTGACGACCAAACTGCTGGCGCGTACGCAGGTAGCCGGCGGTGGCATCCAGTGCACCCTGTGCCAGGCCGACACACATCGCGGCGTTGCCGCAACGCTCCGGGTTGAACTGGTTCACCAGAATCTGGGCGCCCTGCTTGCTGTCGGCGATGGGCTCAATCAAGACGTCTTCTGCCGGAATCCACACGTCTTCGAATCGCACCGAGCATTCAGCGACGCCACGGATGCCCATCTTGGCATCTACGTGCGGTTCGCTCATACCCTCGGGGCGGCCGTTCACGACGACAGCACCAATGCCGTACGGGCCTTGGCTTCCCGGGGCGCGGCCAAACACGATGATGGTGTCGGCGACTGATCCACCGGTCATCCACGACTTAAATCCGCTGAGGCGATAGCCATCGCCATCCTTGCGAATTTCGGTGCGCAGGTCGGTGCCCGCGCTACCCGCGCCGGGCTCGCTCATGCCGATGGCGAAGTGACGGCTACCGTCGGCGACGCCGGGCAGGAGCCGGGCGCGCATTTCGTCAGAACCGAGTTCGTGAATGGCTCGCCACGGACCGTTGAGGTAGGGCTGCACGGCCATTGCGCTGGACAGGCACACGCGTGCGAGCTCTTCGACAACGATGCATCCCTCGAGCAACGACTTGCCCTGGCCGCCGTACTCCTCAGGAATGCACAGGTCCAGCAGACCCGCGTCCTTGACAGCGTCAAGCGAACGGAACGGAAACTCTTCGGTTTCGTCCCAGTGGGCTGCCCACGGACGCAGGTGCGTCACGGCCACTTCACGGGCACGGCGACGAATCTCGTCCTGCTCTGCGGTTAGCTCGCCCCACATCCCGCCTTCTGGTGCGGGCGGGTCGAGGAGCACGGGCTCCCAAGAGTCGCGTTCAACGTCGAGAAATTTGTCAGTCATCGTGCTGCCATTCGCAAGGCGCCATCGAGGCGGATTGTTTCCCCATTGAGCATGGGGTTGGAAATGATGTGTGCGGCCAAGGACGCGTACTCGTCGGCGTCGCCCAGGCGCGAAGGGTTGGGTACAGAGCTGGCCAACCGCTCACGAGCCTCGGGGGCAAGGCGACCGAGGATGGGAGTGTTGAAGAGGCCGGGTGCGATCGTGCAGACACGGATCTTCTTACTCGCCAGGTCACGTGCGGCGACGATGGTCATGCCAACGACGCCAGCCTTGGACGCTGCGTACGGAATCTGACCGATCTGGCCCTCGTAGGCCGCGACCGATGCTGTCAAGATGATGACGCCGGCTTCTTCACCCTGCTTTTCGTTCTTTGCCATTGCGGCAGCCGCGAAGCGGAGGATGTTGAATGACCCCACGAGGTTGACATTGATGACCGACATGAAGGTGTCCAGCGAGCCTGGGTTGCCTTCACGGTCGACGAGGCGCACGGCGCCGCCACGGCCAGCGCAGTGCACAACCGCACGGAGTGGAAGCTCGCAATTTGCCTGAGCTACCGCACGCTCGACAGCGTCAGCGTCGGTGACGTCGGCAGCGACAAACGTGGTTCCGTTGCCGAGCTCTGCGGCGACCTGTTCGCCTGCCGAAGTCGGCAGGTCAAGAATGGTCACGCGTGCACCGGCAGTAATCAGTTCTTTTGCCGTGGCCAGGCCCAGGCCCGAGGCGCCACCGGTAACGAGGGTGGCACTGTTTTCGAGTTTCATCGTGACTCCTTTGTCGGTTCAATTGCGATGGCAAAGGCGTTCGCCATGCCTCCCGCTTCGCACATTGTTTGGACGCCGATGGCTCCGCCTGTCTGTTCGAGATGGTTCAACATCGTCGTAAACAGGCGCGTACCAGACGCTCCGAGGGGGTGTCCGAGGGCGATAGCGCCGCCCCGGGGGTTCAGTTTGGCGCTGTCGACGCCCAGTTCGGCCTGCCAAGCCAGCGGAACCGAGGCGAAGGCTTCATTCACTTCGTACGCATCGATGTCATCAGCCTTCATGCCCAACCGATCCAGCAGCTTGCGTGTCGCTGGAATCGGCGCGGTCAGCATGAGTTCGGGGTCATCTCCGACAACGACGCTGTCGAGAATGACCGCGCGCGGGGTCAGTCCCAGTTCGTGCGCTCGAGCCCGGCTCATCAGCAGCGCAACGCTCGCGCCGTCGGTGAGTTGAGACGAGTTTCCTGCCGTCACCGCAAAGTCGATTTCGGGAAAGCGTGATGCCCAGTCGGGGGAGGCGAACGCGGGCTGGAGACCCGCGAGCGACTCGACCGATGATGCCGGTCGGATGGTCTCGTCAGCGGCAACGATGGTTCCGTCTGGTGTCCGAATCGGCACAATCTCGTTCGCAAAGTGACCGTTCTCAGCGGTTGCCGCGGCCCGGTGGTGGGAGCGCGCGCTGTACTCATCGAGTTGCGTGCGCGTCAGGGCGTACTTGTGCGCAACGCGCTCAGCCGCAATTCCCTGCGGGGCCAGCTTGGGGTAGCGCGCCCGTAGCGCCGGACCATAGCCGTCCTGGTCGAGCTTGGCGGCACCCATCGGAACCCGCGACATAGACTCGACGCCGCCTGCAATGACGATGTCTTGCATACCGCTGGCAATGGCCTGAGCGGCGAACACCATCGCCTGCTGACCAGAGCCACACTTGCGTTCGATGGTGACAGCCGGAACCTCAACCGGAAGGCCGGCTGCGAGCCAGGCCATGCGGCCGATACCAGCGGACTGCTCACCCGCTTGCGTGACGCATCCGATGAGAACGTCGTCAACCGTGCTTGCGTCGAGCTGGTTGCGGTCGATAAGCGCCGAGAGTACCTGCGCGAGCAGGTCAACCGGGTGCACATCAGACAGCGCGCCGCCCTTTTTGCCTCGGCCCATGGGCGAGCGAACCGCGTCAACGATGACGACGTCGCGCAGACGTGTCATGACGCGGTGGCCGGTCGGTGGCTGACGGAGCGACCGGTCAGCTCAGTGGCAATACGCATCTTCTGGATGGCGGGCGTGCCGCCGGCGAGTGCCCACCCGTGGCTGTCGCGGTGGAATCGCTCGAGCTCGAACTCTTCCGTGTACCCGTTGCCGCCGTGGAGCTCAATGGCCTGCGCCGTCACCTTGCGGGCCATTTCGTTCGCTGCGCACTTTGCGAGCGAAACTTCCAGCACCGACAGTCGGCCGCGGTCAAGGTTCATGACGGCGCGGTCGCGAAGCAGTCGGGCAGATTCAACGGCGATGGTCATCTCAGCGAGGGTGAGCTGGACGGCCTGGAAATCGGCAATCGGGCGACCAAACTGTTCGCGCTCCTGCACGTACTGGATCGTGCGGTCCAGCGCTTCCTGCGCAATCGCGATACTCATCGTGGTGTTGCCGAGGCGCTCGATCGAGAAGCAGCCGAACAGCTTCTTGAATCCGTCCGGCGGGCTGACAACGAGGTTTTCAATAGGAACCTCGACGTCATCAAAGACAACGTCAGCGCTCGGGACGGTGCGGAAGCCCATCAGTCGCTCGCGGGCGCCGAATGACAGCCCCGGGGTACCAGCGTCGACGAGGATGGCACCAATGCCCTTGGCGCCCGGAGTGTCATTCATGCGGGCGTACACGAGGTAGGTGTCGGCTTCGCCGCCGTTGGAGATCCAGCGCTTACGGCCGTTGATGACGATCTTGTCGCCACGGATCTCGGCGCGCGTGCTCATGTCGGTGGCAGCGGAACCAGCTTCTGGTTCGGAGATACCAACGGCCATCGTTACCTCGCCGCGAGCAATGGCGGGGAGGTAACGGTGCTTCTGCTCTTCCGTGCCGAGTGCGAGGAGCGCCTGGGCCGGGCCGGTGTTGGATTCAAAGACCTGGAAGGCCGCTGACGCGTATACGCGAGCGATTTCCTCGACGACGACGAGGGCTTCCTGGTGGGTTCCGCCGCTCCCGCCGTACTCCTCGGGGATCGCAATTCCGAGGTAACCCTGGGCACCAAGGAACTTACGTTCGGCACGGTCAACGGGGCGTCGATCGGCGTCCCACTGGCGTGCATTCTCTCCATAGCGGGCGCGTGCCATGCGGCGAACTTCGTCGCGAAGCTCAAGGAGGTCATCATTTTCGAGCACGATAAGTACTCCCTTTCAGGAAAGGTTGCGCGAAGCGCTTAACGGGACTGGTTGTACTCGCTGTCGGCCCAGCGGGTGGCCCGCGAACCGATAGCGCCGACGATCAGGCTGAACGAAACACCGAGGAGTGAGATGAGAACGATGCCGACGTACATACGGTCGGGGATGAATAGCTCCCATGCATGCCACGTGTAGTAGCCGAGGCCTTCGCGTGCTTGCACGAACTCGACGGCGATCACGAGCAGCATGGAAATACCGGAAGCGAGCTTGAGGCTCGACACGATCTGCGGCGTGCTTGCCGGAATAACGAGCCAACGGAACCGCTGCGGCCAGGAGAGGCCATAGGAGCGGGCCACCTCGTGGTACGGCGTGGGAATCATCATCGCGGCGGCGAGCGTGGTGAATGCAACGATGTAGAAGGTTCCGAGGGCTACGAACAGGATCTTCGGGAACTCGCCGAGGCCGAACAGCAACAGAAAGATTGGCAGCAGCGCGAGCTTCGGGATGACGTAGAGAGCACGAATCAGCGGCTCCAGCGCCCAGCGGATGACCGTGATCTGACTCATCAGCAAGCCAATGATGATGCCTGCGAGAGCTCCGATCACATAGCCCCACAGCAGACGCTGTACGGTGATCCAGAGTTCTGGAAAGATTAGGTTTTCGCCCATGTCATCAAGGAACCGCGCGAAGATCGCCGACGGCGAGCTGAAGAATCGAACGTCGATCCAGTTGTTCTGGCCAGCAACTTCCCACAGGATAAGTCCGAGCACAGGGATCATGAAGCCAAGCGCGATCTGCAGGACCTTGTCCCGGCGGGCCCGCTTGTTGACGTCGGCCATCGCACGGTTGGGCTCGATGCGAACCTTGCCGATGGTCTGAACACCCATTGTGCGGGGGCGTGTCTGAAGGCTCATCGCTTCTCCTGATCCATTGCCGTTGCAACCTCGCCGCGGAGGTCGCCCCAAATCTTGTCTTCGAGCTCAACGAAGCGCGGATCGCTCCGGAGCTCGGGTAGGCGGGGGTAATCGAAGGGGATCTCGTAGCTGCCCTGGATTTTGCCCGGACGAGCGGTCATCAAGATGATGCGGTCAGACAACAGGATCGCTTCGTCGATGTTGTGTGTCACAAAGAAAACCGTGTAGGACTGCTCCTGGCAGATCGCGAGAAGCTCGTCTTGAAGCACCTGGCGCATCTGGGCGTCGAGCGCGGCGAACGGCTCGTCCATGAGCAGGATCTCGGGCTCGAGTACGAATGCGCGAGCGAGAGCTACGCGCTGCTTCATACCACCCGAAAGGTTGGCCGGGTATGCATCTTCAAAGCCCGCGAGGCCAACGCGCTTGATCCAGTCATCAACACGTCGGCGGATTTCGGCACGGGGGACGCGTGCGGCCTGCAGGCCGAGGGCAACGTTTGCGCGGACGGTGCGCCACGGGAAGATGCTGTACTCCTGGAAGACGGGAGCCACAAGCGCTCGTCCGGCGCCGGCGGTGTTGATCTCCACAACGCCCGACGTCGGACGCTGAAGTTGCGCGAGAATGCGTAGCAGCGTGGACTTTCCACACCCAGAGGGGCCGACGATGGAGACAAACTCACCCGACTGAATCGTGAGATTGATGTCAGAAAGTGCAGCGACTTCAGGTTTGTGCGGTCGACGGTACGCGAACGACATATTGTCGATCACGATCTTTCCTGAACCCACTCCTGAATCTGTATCCGAGTCAGCGAGGTTGGCAGTCTGTTGCAGACCATTCATCGCGGTTTCTCCTGTCGACGGTGACGAGGTTATCGGCGGATTTCCCACCTGCCTTTAGCTAAGTTGTCTCACCCCTGCTGGGGCAAGACCGCGGCGTTCTCATTCGCCGATACCGGGCATTGGCGTAGGCAATCTTGAGCACCCGTATGACCGGCCCTAGGTAACGACAAAGGGCGCGGTCACGACTGAAATCGTGACCGCGCCCTTTGGGCTAATGCTTACTTCTTCTTCATCCAGTCGGTGGAGCAGGTCAGTGCCGCATCGACGAACGTACGGTCGAAGAGTCCGTTGACGTCCTGCGGGTCGTCGTAGTCGAGCTGGCCATATTCGATCTGGAAGGCCTGAATTCCTTCGAGGAAGGTATCCACACCGTCCATCGTCATCGGGTCGAAGACCAGCAGTGCCGAGTCACGAATGATCGACTCGTCAACGTTCAGAACCCCAGCAAGGGTTGCGACGACGGCGTCATCTTCGCGCCAATCGCCAGTCATCTTGGTCTTGATCGCCTCGTTAACGACCTGGATGAAAGCGACCAGAAGCTGCGGACGATCGAGCATGCTCGGACCAGCCATCATGGCAGTGCCTGTGACACCCGGCGCGTAGCCGGCGACCGGAACCAGGTTCGGGTCCTTTGCTGCCTCAACCTCGAGTGGAGCGGCAATCCACGCAGCGGAGACGGCGCCGTTTTGGAGGCCGATAAGTGCATCAGGGCCGGAAAGCTTGGTCATCTCGACGTCACCAAAGGTGAGACCCACCGTCTTCAGAGCGTTGTCGAGAATCATGCCCGCAACTCCGGTGCCGGCAGTCGGGGATGAAACGAGTTGTCCCTTGAGTTTGGTTAGGTCCATATTCTTGGCGTCGCCCACGACATCCTTGCGGCTCCAGAAGCCCGGGATTGCATCGCCGGGGAGCGCTTCTTGGCCGAAGTCGAAGGGCATAACCCACTGCATGTCGATGCCTTGTTTGACGGCGTTGAACTGTCCGGCCGAGTACGACGTCATCTGCATGTCGAGCTTGCCCTGAGCCAGTAGCGGCATGCCGTCGGCCGTCGGTAGTACTTCGTACTTCACATCGAGGCCGGCGTCCTCGAAAAGGCCCAGTTCATCAGCCATGTAGACCGAAGAGAAGACGCTGAGCTGTGCGGGGTTTCCGATCGTGATCGTGCCGGTCGTTTCTGGGGTGGGGCAGAGCGGGTTGACGTCGCTCGGGGTTGAGGTGGACGGTTCGGGAGCCGCTCCCGTGTCCGTGGGAGTGGACGCTCCGCCGCAACTAGCCAGCGTGAGCGCGAGAGCCGCCAGCGCGGCGACAACTGTGACCTTGCGACGAACTTGTGCTTGCATGTGATGGCCTCCATTTGCATCTACGCACGCCAATGTGCGTAGGGGGTAACGACATTCGAGCGGAGCGGCCGTAGCAGCGTCAACGTCAAGAGCAAAGGTATTGGCTAACCGAAGAATAGGCATTTCTGGCGTCTCATGATCCCGGAATGATTGATATTCCTGTTTGTAGGGTTCACCTCACATATCTGTGCGTGTGAGCGGTGTCATCGATGAAGAGGAGCGGCATGCGCGCGATTGTTTGGGATGGTGTGGAGCTTGCTCCGCATGATGACATCGAGGTCCGTCAGCCGGGGGACGGTGAAGTGCTCGTCCGCGTGGACGTTGCTGGTCTCTGCCACAGCGACCTCAAACCCATTGACGCGGACATTCCGCAAGATCTGCCGGTGATCCTTGGCCACGAGGCCGTCGGTCGCGTCGCGGCCGTCGGTGCTGGCGTCGATACCCCCGTTGGAACGCGCGTTGTTATGACCGTCATGCGTGCCTGTGAGGAGTGCGAATACTGCCTCGCCGGGCGCCGAATTCTTTGTCGACGCACGGCAGCTGCCCCGCCGACTCCGTTCAGTCGTGACGGTGAACCGGTGCACCAGTTTGTTCGCCTCGGCGCGTTCGCCCGAGAAACTGTCGTCGGAAAATCCCAGATCATCGCCATTAGCGAAGACCTCTCCGACGAGATTGCGGCCATGTTGAGTTGTGCGACGGTCACCGCGTTTGGCGCTGTCGAAGAGCGGGCGCGCGTGCAACCGGGCGAGAGTGTTCTCATCATTGGTGCCGGCGGCATCGGACTCAATGCCGTGATTGCGGCTCGCGCTGCAGGCGCCGGTCGTATCGTCGTCGCCGACCTCAACCCGCGTAAGGAGGCGATCGCGCGCACGTGTGGTGCGACGGACTTCATCGTTCCGGGTTCGGTCTCTGCGCTCGCGTTGGAACTCGAGCCCGATGGGTTTGATGTGGTTCTTGAATGCGTCGGACGCGGTGACCTCCTTCAAGAATCGATCCGTTCCCTCGGCTGGGGCGGGCGCGTGGTGATCGTCGGGCTACCGCCCCACGGCACTGTCATCCCGCTAGAAGTGCGTGATCTGTTCCGCGATCAGTCAATTCTGGGATGCCGAATGGGCTCCGTTGACCCCTGGATTGAGATCCCGCGCCTCGCGGAGCGGTGCTTGAGCGGGGAGATTGATCTGGAACCACTCGTCACGAAGACGGTGGAGTTGGCCGAATGCGCGACGCTTGTTTCGGAGCTTCGGGGCGGCTCGGTCGAGCGTGGATTCTTCAGTTTTCAGGAGGCATAAGCATGAGAACATCGACGGTACCAACGTACGGTTCGCTGATTGGTGGCGAACGCCTGACGGCGGGAGACATGTATGAAGTGACGGATCCCAATGACGGATCGGTCATCGCGCTCGCACACGATGCTGACGCAAACGCGGCCACGGCTGCCGCAAATGCTGCCGCCGATGCGGCACCTCACTGGGGGCAGACGTCGCTCGATACCCGCCGCGCGGTACTCGCGGGAGCGGCTCGCCGCCTGACGCAGCAGCGAGACGCGCTTGTCGAGCTCGCTATCGCAGACACCGGTGCGCGCGCTGCCGTCGCCGCTGAAATGCAGGTTGATGCGGCGCTCGCACGTCTGCAGAAGTGGTCGCAAGCGCCGGGATCTCTGCTCAAGCCGCAGGGGCCCGCCGAGTTCGGTGGCTTGAATGTCGACCTCGAGCGTCGACCGGTCGGTGTCGTGGCATGCATTAGCCCGTACAACTTTCCGCTGCTTGCGATGGTCGCGAAAGTTGCACCCGCCCTCTTCTCTGGCAACACCGTCGTCATGAAGCCGGCGCCACAAGACCCGCTGCTGGTGAGTGCACTTGCGCAGGCGCTTGACGAGGCGGCTCGTGAAGCGGGTGCGCAAGACGGAACCGTGAACTACGTCGTGGGGTCAACTCCTGACTCCGGAGTGGCTCTTGTCGAGCACCCGCGCGTGGGCGCCGTGAGCTTTACGGGCAGCACGGTTGTGGGCACGTCGATCTATGCTTCGGCGGCACCGACCATGAAGCGACTCCTGCTCGAATTGGGGGGCAAGGGTGCGCTCATCGTGCGGAGCGACGCCGACATTGATGCGGTGGCTACCGCGATTGAGCGCGCATGGACCTACCACGCCGGCCAGGTATGCCTCACCGCGTCGCGGATTCTTGCACACGACAGTGTCTACGACGAGCTGCAGGAACGGTTGCAGGCGCGCGTGGGAGAACTTGTGCACGGCGACCCTCGTGACGCGGCGACGCACGTGGCCCCGTTGATCTCCGAGGTGCAGCGCACCCGCGTTGCCGGCATGATCCAGCGTGCTCGCGACGATGGCTTCACCGTCGCGCAGAGCAGTGGTGCGCCAGCACGTGGTTTTCACCAGGCAGCGACGCTTATTTCTGATGTACGCCCGGATGCGGAAATCATGCAGGAGGAGGTCTTCGGGCCGGTCGTCGCACTCATGCGCATGCGCGATGACGACCACGCCATTGAAGTCGCAAACTCGACGAAGTATGCCCTGTACGACTACGTCTTTTCCCGAGATCGTGACGCAGCGGTACGAGTGGGCCGACAACTCGATGCCGCACAGGTGGGAATCAACACGGTGCGCAGGCACCCGGACGCACCGTTTGGTGGCAACCGCCTGAGCGGGCTGGGGCGCACCGGTGGCACCTATGCCCTTGACAGTTACACCGACCTCCAGGCCCTCGTGGGCTGAGGCCGGGGCTCCTAAGAGAGTCGTGAGATTTCGCGCGCGGCCTGACCGACTTTGTCGATCTGGTCGAGCGCGTCTTCAAAGAGCATGGAGAGGAAGACGCCGTCAACATGGTTGGCGAGCGCATCCAACTCAGCAGCGCATGTGTCGATGGTTCCGATGATTGCAAAGCGGTCCAGCAGGTAGTTTTCAATCTCCGGGTGGTCGATGAACAATTCGGCGTTGCTTGTCGTTCCTGAGCTCCCGTGCGATTGGTAGTCATAACGCTCGTAGCGCTCCGCCATGATTTCTTGAAACTCCTCGGGGACACCCTTGCCGGCAAAGGTGCTTCCGAACGCAAAGTGCGACGCGCTAATTGCCCGGGGGATGAGACGGCGCCGCATCGCTTGTTCGGCGGCGACATCGTCAACCACAGCGATGCGGATCGTCGCCCACGTGGAGGGTTTCACGTTCGCGGCAGCAGCACCCTGGGTGATCGCAGCGATCCGTTCAATGTCAGAAATGTGGCGACCAACCCCAGCAATGATGCCGTCGGCCGCGCGACCCCCGATGGCGGCTGTCTTGTCGCCGCTGCAGGCAAGGAGCAGCGGCACATCGACGGCCTCGCGAACGTGGGTGAGGGCTGTTTCGAGCTCGCGGAGCGTCGCGTGATTCATTCCGAACGAATGCACAGCCGAGTCGCCACGGCCGAAGCCGAGTTGCAGACGGGCGCCAAATTCGCCAACGAGGCCACGCGCGGCTGCCGCGTGCAACGACCAGTGCCGGGTGACCGGGTTGGTCACGCAGGTGGTGACTCGGAGCTCGTTGGTCGCGTCGAGCGCGCTTGTGCAGGCGGAGTAAAGCTCCGCGTAGCGGGGGGAGTCACCGATTCCGATACCCCAGAGACCGACGTCTTCGGCCCTTTGCGCCACTTCTCGTGTTTGAGACAACGACAGCGGCAACCAGTTCACACAGATACGCATGCTCCAGGGTTACCAGTCCAGCAGTCCCGACAGGTGACTGACCGCCTATGGCATCAATAGCCCGACCGCAACCGAAAAGGCCCCGGAACCTCCCCGCGAACCGCGCGGGAATGTTCCGGGGCCAAACTGAGAACCCAGCGAACCCAACCTCAGTCGGCGATAGCCCGGCCCAGCATTGAAATCGCCGTCTGGCGGGCGATGCGCCCGCGTTCGCCGCGGCGCTCAACGAATAGGTCGACGAGCTCCTCCACGAACAGCATGAGCGCACCGCGTGACGTGTGGACCAGCTCATCGTGGAACGACTCTTGCGTCGGCGGCATCACGAGTGGGAAGTCGGCGAGCTTGGCGACCGCCGACCGCGCGAATGACGTCAGGGCGATCACCTGTGCGCCACTTTCTTGAGCGGCGGCAATCACGTCGAGCGTCGACCGGCTCGCCCCTGAACCCGACAGCACGAACAGAGCGGAACCAGCACCCAACTGCTTGGCCGCGATCTGCTGCGCGATCGGGTCGGCGAAGTATTCCACCGAGCGACCGGCCGCATTCAAGCGCATGGCCAAGGCCAACGCCAGCGGGCCAGACAGGCCATTGCCTGCAACCAGCACGCGGCCGGCTGAATTCAGCAGGTCGAGCACAGCGTCAATCGCCTCGGGCGTCAGCACTGCGAGCGTGTTCTCGAGTCTCGAGCCCACCTGCACCATGCGCGAACGAATCACGCCCAGCGACGATGAGTCAGATTCCACGGCAGACGTGGAAGCCTCAGAGGCGAGCTCCTGAACCAGCGCCACCCGCAACTGTGAGTACCCCTCGTACCCGAGCGCTTGCGCCGCGCGGATCACGGTGGTGCGGCCAACGCCCGCCCACTCCGCGAGTTCTTGCGCGGTCAGCTCGGTTGCCTTGCCGCGATCCTGCGCGATCGCATCGACGACGAGTCGTTCGGTGCGCAGCAGGTCGGGCGCGAGAGCGGCGATGCGCACACTCGGCTTGGCGTCGGTGGCCCCGATCCAGCTCACGTCATCACTCCGTCAGACAGCACGCAAACCGCAGAAACGCTCACGCTACTTGCCCCCGTTCATAAGACGCCGGCGAATCGCACCTGAGATCGCGTCGATGATCATCGTAGCGACGATGACGACGATCAAAAGCATGCCAACGGTGTCCCACTGACGGAAGTTCGTGTAGTTCGACAGCATGCTTCCGATACCGCCCGCACCGACGAGGCCGAGCACGGCCGAGGTACGGATGTTGATCTCGAAACGGTACAGCGCGAACGACATTAGCGTCGGTGCCACCGCCGGCCAGATGGCCCACCGCGTCACTTCAGCCGTGGTTCCGCCCGCGGCACGCACTGCTTCAGCGGCACCGTCGTTTGCCGACTCAACCGTCTCGTACACCCACTTGCCCTGGGTTCCGATGCCAGCGATGCCGAGCGCGAGCGCACCCGTCAGCGGCGTGAGACCCGTGACCGTCAGCAGGATGAGCGCGATAACGACCTCAGGCACCGCACGAATCACAGCAAACAGGCCACGCAACGGCAGGCGCAGCCACGCCGGGCCGACGCCCTTCGCTGCCATCATGCCGAGCGGAATCGACGCGACAACACAGAGGATGGCGCCGATCCACGCCATCGAAATCGAGCGCCACGTCTCAAACAGTGCGCGCGGCAGCTTGTCCCAATTGGGCTCGGCAAACATCAGCACGAGGTAGTCCCAAATGCGCGCGGGCAGCGACGGCAGATCGTCCCACGAAATCTGCAGGCCACCGGCTGCCACCAGGAAAATGGAACCAGCAAGCAGCGCCCACAGGGTCGCCGCGCGCTTCGACGGCTTCGCCGGAACCGCAGAACTTAGCCCCGAGAAGGGGGCCTTCGTTTCAGCTGTCATCGTCATACCAACCTCCGGCGCAGCACGTTGGAGAGCACTTCAATCGCGATCACCACGACGAGAATCTCAATGATGATGACCGAGACGTCGGAGTACGCGAAGAACGCACGACGTTCGTCAAGCAAACGGCCGATACCACCGGCGCCCACGATTCCGAGGATCGCCGAGATACGCACGTTCAGCTCGAGCGCGTACAGCCACTGGTTCATGAACAGCGGGCGGGTCTGCGGCAGCGCGGTCAGACGGTTGATCTGGAACTGCGTGCCACCGGCCGCGCGCCCGGCTTCCATGTAGCTGTGGTCGGAGGCGTCGATCGCCTCAGAAACCAGCTTCACGACGATGCCGAGGTTGAACAAGAACAGCGTCACGACACCGGGCAGCGCACCCACACCGAGCATCGCGACCAGCACGGTCGCGAACACGAGGTCAGGCACCGCGCGGTTGATGTTGACGAGCGTGCGCACAATGAAGCGGCTGACGACGTTGGGGTTTGTCGTCGTTGCCGCCCACAGGGTGAGCGGAACCGACACCGCCGCCGACAGTACTGCCGCAACAATCGCCATCTGGATGGTCTCCAGCATCGGCGCCCACGTACGCGGCAAGAACTCCCAGTTGGGGGTCATCAGCTGCGCGATTTTGTTCGCGCCGTTCTGCCAGTTCTTGATGATCGAGGCGATGTCGAGCTCGATGCCACCGATCGCCGGAATGCACGTCGCCACGGTGAACGCCACAACGGCGACCGCAATGAGTGCCTTTTTGAGACGGTTCGAGGGCTTCGGCGGAACCATAAGTTCTGCTTCAGAGGCCGCAGGAGTGGGGGTGAGGGTCGTCATTCCCCCGTGCCCATCTGGTCTTTCGCCTGAATCGGGCGGCCGTAGATCTGCTCAAAGTCGGCGTCGGTGGCGTTTGCTGCCGGGCCGTCGTAAACCACTTCACCGGCGCGGAGGCCAATCATGCGGGTGGTGTACTGGCGGGCCAGATCCATCAGGTGAATGTTGATCAGCACCGTCAGGCCCTGCTCCGCGTTGATGCGGCGGAGGTCGGCCATCACCGAGTGCGCGGTCGGCGGGTCCAGGCTCGCGACCGGCTCATCGGCGAGCATGACGCTCGGCTGCTGAGACAGCGCGCGCGCAATGGCGACGCGTTGCTTTTGGCCGCCGGAGAGGGAACCCGCGCGGGTCCAGACCTTGTCGAGAATGCCGACCGAGTCGAGGGCTCGCAGCGCGATCTCGCGGTCGGATGCCGTCGGAATCCCGAGGAGCGTGCGCAACGACGAGGTGTGCGCAAACCGGCCAACGAGAGTGTTGCGGTACACGTCGGCACGTTCGGCGAGGTTGAAAGCCTGGAAGATCATGCCGATGTGGCCGCGTGCTTCACGCAACTTGCGACCCTTGAGGCTGGAGACTTCGTACGGACCGACATTCACGGTTCCGCTCGTCGCCTGCACCAGGCCGTTGATCGTGCGGATCAGCGTCGACTTGCCCGAGCCCGACAGGCCCACAATCGACACCATTTCGCCCGGCGCAATGTCGAGCGAGACGTTGCGCAGAGCCTTGGTTCCGTTGCCATAGGTGACCGAAACATCATCGAGCGCGATGCGCCACGAGGCGGCACCCGACTGCTGTCGGGCGTCCGCCTCGTGGGCCGCGTTAGCGGGAGCTGACATTTACTTTGAGAACTCCGCGAGGATCTCGCCGTAGCGCGTGATCTCTTCTTCAGCGGTCTCGTTGGTCCAGTCCGAAAGGCCAACGAGGTCGAACATGATCGACTTTGCTTCTTCCGACGAGTCGGCGTAGCCGTCCATCAGCTCAGCGATCTTGTCGGTGAGGTCTGCCGGCAGCGACTTAGCTGCGACAACGCCACCGTTGGGGATCATGTCCGAATAGGCGAAAGCGACAACCTTCTCAGCGACATCCGGAACCTCGGAGATGACCGATGCGCGGGCATCCCAGAAGCCGAAGCTAACCTCAGCGTCACCGTTGTAGACCGAGAGGATCGCGTTGTTGTTGCCCTCGATCGGCACCTGAACGAAGTCAGCGTCGGTGTCGATGCCGAGGTCGCGCATGGCGACGATCGGGTACTGGTAACCGGCGGGCGACGTGACAGCCTGCAGCGCGACCTTCGTGTTCTTGTCGATGTTCTTCAGAGCGTCGAGGCCTGCGGGGCCCGTTCCGGTTGCGGCAGCTTCCGGCTCGATCCCGTTGCAGTATGAGAACTCAGCACCGTTGGCTGCGTAGGACGCGGTGGTGACGTCACCGTCGCAGAACTTGTCGGGGTTGTTCGTGTACGCAACCGCTGCGTAGCTGGTGGCACCGAAGCGCACGTCGCGGAGAATGAGCTGCGCGTCGTACTGCGTGATGGCGTTGTACATCGAGCCCGCGTCGGTGATGACGATCTGAGCCTGGTCGGCGCCGAGAGCTTCAACGGTGGCTGCGTAGTCGTTGGCGACAACACCGTTGACCTTGATGCCGAGGTTCTCCGACAGGTAGGCGGTCAGCGGGTCAAGAGCCTCGGCGAGGTCTTCACCTTCGACAGACGGAACCAGCGAGATCGTGATCTCTTCCGGCCACGCCTGGTCTTCTCCCGCGCCTGCCGAGCCGGTGTCTCCTGCCGAGCAGCCGGCGAGAGCGAGGGCCGCGACCGCGAGGGTGCCGACGGCGATGAGGGGTTTACGCATCGTGATGACCTTTCAGAAGTTCGGCGCTTATGCGGCCGGAGTAGTGCCTGCAGCCGCGGATGCGACCCAGGCTTCAATGTCGGAGCGCAGTGCGGCCAGGGACGCACCGCGCATGGTTGTGTTGATGGGGCTCGTTTGCGCGGTTGCGCCGACGAGGGCTGTGTCTGCGCCCAGTTCTTGGGCGGGCAGAAGATCGTTGATGGCGATATCGCCAATGGAGAGCACCGGGCCGTCAGCGAGCAGACGGCTCACGAGGCCACCGAGACCGGCGGGCTTGCCGACGGTGAAGTGCTTCTCGTCGAACAGGTCGGTGACGCCCCAGGCGTCGAGCACGCGGTCGACACCCGTTTCGGGGGCGTTCGTGGCGAGCACGAGGCGAGCCGAGGTTCCGACGGTCTTGAGGAATCCGGCGAGATCGTCCATCGTGCCGACGGAACCAGCATCGGTTCCGAGCGATTCGCGGCTCACGTTGTAGGCGACCTGCAGGGCTTCGGCGGAGACGCCGTCAGCCTTCGCGAACTGCGTGACGATGTCGTATCCGTCGCGGTATTCGGTGGAGCCGGCGTCGTAAGCGGCGAGGCTCTCGTCGACGCGAGCGAGGTAGTCGGGGCCAGCTTGGTCGGCAATGGCACGAGCGAAGGCGATCACCGGGCCGTGGCCGAGGGCCAAGGTTCCGTCGAAGTCGAAGACGATACTGGGCGTCATGTGTGCTCGCTTTCCGCTCTGGACTGTTGATCCAAACGTATCAGCGAGTTTGGACGAAAAGTCGCTCGAAAGGTGACGGAACGGTGAACTTTCGGGGGTACGGCGTCGCCCTCGAGCCCTCGCGTGAAAATGCATCACGAATGACGAAATGCCTTGCTCATTCGTCACTCTGGTTTACTTCTGTCACATAATCCGTTGCATTTTGACGGATCTGAGCCCGCCGCTGCGCGCGCTCGGCGACCGAGGGGCGAACTTCAGGCGGCGTTGAAGCGGAGGCGGGGGTCTGCGATGCATTCGGCGACCATGGCGGCGGGGTCTGACGCCAACGGAAACGTCGTGATGAGGCGCCAATCGGTGGGCGCTGAGACGGGGGCGGAACCATAGACCAGGGCCGAAGGAGTACCGGCGCGGGGAGACAGAGTGACCACGCGCGTGATGACGTCACCGACGGGGACATCCGCCGAGTGAGCGTTGGCGGGCGGGGAGATCAGTGCCGGAAGAACCGCGGCGGTGACGCGCTCGAGCAGCGTGGTTCCGGAGCCTGCGCCCGTGGTTCCGGAGTCGGCACCCGTGGTTCCGCTGTCTGCACCCGCGGTTCCGGAACCAGAGGTCAGGTGAAAGGCGTCTGGTTCGAGTCCGAGGGCTTGGGCGAGGGCGCCGTCAGCCCAGCGGTCGCGTTTGTAGCCGAAGGGGGTCGGAACCTCGGAGAACCAGTAGCCGTAAACGTGCAGCACGCCCGCGTTGCCGATCGGAAACTCTGCGTCGATGCCAGCGGCGGCGTGCAGGGTGTCGAAGAGGTCCTTCTCAATGGAGGGGACTCCGGTGAATTCGTCGATCAGGGTCGACTGGCCCCACACGGCGAAGCGCCCGGCCTCGGCGTCGCGTCGCATGTGATCTAGAGCGGTGTCGACCGACGGCAAAAACATGACCTCAAGCCTAGGACGGGTCAATGGGTGGTTGCTCCGCTTCAGCGGGTCACGAGATCGTGAGTTCGCTGCGACCAGCCGCCTGGCCTTTGTGCTGTGATGTCATCGCGCAGCGCGCACAGATCGCCTCGGTGACGCTGCTCTCGGCGGACCCGTTCGCGCACGCATTGTCGAGCCAGACAGACATGCGGCCCACTCTTTCAGGGAACACGGCGTGCCGACAGGGTGGCCGCGTACGCTGGGGAGAGATCAACCGACTCCAGAGGACGACGACTGTGAAACTCATTCAGCTGCGACACTTCGTCGTCGTTGCCCAAGAACTGCACTTTCCGCGGGCGGCTCAGCGCCTCGGCATCTCGCTGCAGGCGCTGTATTCGTCGATCGAAAAGATCGAAGAAGAGGTCGGCCACCCGGTCATCACGCGCGGCGCCAACACCCACCTCACGCCCTCCGGAGTGCTGCTGCTCGATGAAGCTCACGCACGCATCGCGGATGCTCCGGAACCATCCGGGCAGAAGGCGCCGGCTGGCGGTAAGGCGAAGGCAAACAAGGGCAAGGGCCGTGCGCCCGTCGTGAAGGGCCAACCGAAGCCCTATAAGAAGCGTCAGGGGCGGTAGCGCGCTCCGCCGGTCGGACTCAGCGGCCTAACCCGCACGCGGAGAGCCCGGCCTACCCGCACGCACAGGTGTCGTGGCTCCCGGCCATCGCGAACCCACTTCCGATGCGAGACACATTCTGGTCGGCGAGACACATGGAACCCGCTGGTGTCTCGCCGACCAAAATGTGTTTCGGCGTTGAGAAAGGGGCTAGCGGACGCGGAGGCCGTCTAGGCCGATCGCGACGACGTCGCGTGCTAGGCCGTCGGGGTCGTCGCCGCGGTACCACTCGACGACGGAGTTCACCGTGCCGAACAGGAGGCGGGCGGCGGTGCGGGCGTCAACATCGGATCGCACGGAACCAGCGGCTTGCGCTTCGCTGACGAGTGCGGCAACGCGGGCATCGAAGTCGCGGCGACGTTCCAGCGCCGCCCGCTCGGTCGCCGAGTTGCCGCGCACGCGGAGCAGGAGAGTGACCGACGCCTTCTCCCGCACGAGCAGGCGCACGGCGCCCGTGATGGCGTGGGTGAGGCGGTCGAGAGCGGAACCAGGGGCTGCTTCCGCCGCGGCAATCACGTCGTCGAGGCCGTCGAGGGCAACGCTCAAGGCCTCGGCGAGAATTGCCTCTTTTGAGTCGAAGTGGTGGTACAAAGCCGACTTCGTGACCCCCAGCTTTTCTGCGAGAGCTGCAATCGAGGTTCCGTCGTATCCCTGCTCGTTGAAGACCGCGACGGCGGCGTCGAGCGCCTGGGTGCGGTCGTAGCCGGGGCGTCCGCGGCGGGGCGTGTCGGTCATGACGTGGCCTTTGGTTGGTGGTCTTCGAAGATGAGGAAGGTTTGGGTGCTGGTGACGCCGTCGATGGACTGGATTTCTTCCAGCACGATGCGGCGCAGGTCGCGGTTGTCGCGGGCTCGCACCAACACCATCACATCAAAGTCACCGCCGACGAGCGCGACATGCTCGATTTCGGGGAGGGCGTCGAGCGCCGCGCGGATCTCTTGCCAGCGGCGCTGATCGACCGACATTGACACGTACGCGGAGGAGCGAAAGCCCGCGCTGACCGGGTCGGTGACCACGCGATAGCCGAGAATCACGCCGTCGTCGGTCATGCGTTTGATGCGCGCGTACGCGTTGGCGCGGGAGATGTGCACCTGCTGCGCGATGACGTTGACGGAGGTGCGGGCGTCGGCGCGGAGGATGTCGAGGATGGCGTGATCGAGAGCGTCCACGATTCTCCTGATGATGTGAAGGTTTCGTCATCACTGACGAGACGCATTGCCGAAGTTGGTGGACTCAGCATACAGAACGTCTACCGGGTCGGGCTATCCCGTGACTATTCGTGCCGTGCGGCGCATGCTGGGGAGACGAAACGTCTTCGGCACTGAGGCCGTCGACGTGAAGCCACACGACCCAAAGGCGGGAACCGTGAGTATTTCTGTTGAGCACGCGCCGGCCCTGTTGCCGCGCGAAACTCCCGTGCAGCTGATCGATGAGACCGGAACCACGCACGCCGATGACACCTACGCGATGCCGTCGAACGAACGACTCGTCGCCGCGTATCGCGCGCTCGTGAACGGCCGTCGCCTTAACGACCAATGTTCGGCGCTCGTGCGGCAGGGGCGTCTCGCGGTGTATCCGTCGTCGCACGGACAGGAAGCCTGCCAGGTCGCCGCGTCGCTCGTGCTTAGCGAGAACGACTGGCTCTTTCCCACTTACCGCGACACCGTCGCGATCGTGAACCGCGGCGTCACGCCCGAAGAGGCACTCGTGCTGCTGCGCGGCGATTGGCACAGCGGTTATGACCCGAAGCACACCCGGGTTGCCCCGCAGGCCACGCCGCTCGCGACCCAGCTGCTGCACGCCGTCGGTCTCGCGCACGCCGCCACACTGCGCGGTGAAGACACCGTCGTGATGGCGCTGTGTGGCGATGGTGCGACGAGCGAAGGCGACTTTCACGAGGCTCTCAACTTTGCCGCCGTCTTCATGGTTCCGGTCGTCTTCTTCGTGCAAAACAACGAGTTCGCGATCTCCGTGCCGCTCGCGAAGCAGACGCATGCGCCGTCGCTTGCGCACAAGGCGATCGGGTACGGCATGCCTGGCCAGCGGGTTGACGGCAACGACGTCGCCGCGGTGATGGCGGTGCTCGACGAGGCGGTCGAGCGGGCGCGGGGCGGCGGTGGTCCGTCGTTGGTGGAGGCGCACACGTATCGCATGCAGGCGCACACCAACGCTGATGACGACACCCGGTATCGCGAGCGCGACGAGGTGAAGGCGTGGGTCGAGCGCGACCCGCTGACCCGCATGCGCGCGTACCTTTCTGCGGCCGGTGCGTGGTCTGCGGAGGACGATTCGGCGCTCGCGGCAGAGGCCGAGACGATGGCATCCGCGTTGCGTGATGCGCTCAACCGTGAGGTCGAGGTCGACCCCGAAGACCTCTTTCGGTATGTGTATGCCTCCCGTCCCGCGCACCTGGACCGGCAGTGGAACAAGCTGAAAGACGAGCTGGAGCGGACGGCGGCGTTTGAGGCGACGGGCGCTGCGGGTGGCGGAACCACGGAGAGCGGAACCAAGGAGCAGAAATCATGACACTGATTGATCACCCCGTGCACGCGCCCGCGGCGACGAACGTCGAGACGATGACGATGGCGGCCGCCCTCAACCGGGCGCTCGCCGATGCGATGGTTGCCGATGAGTCGGTGCTGATGTTTGGTGAGGATGTCGGCGCGCTCGGTGGCGTGTTTCGCATCACCGATGGGCTGACCGCGCGGTTCGGTGAGAAGCGGTGCTTTGATACGCCGCTCGCCGAGTCGGGAATCATGGGCTTCGCTGTCGGCCTCGCCATGAACGGCATGCGCCCGGTGGTGGAGATGCAGTTTGACGCGTTCGCCTACCCCGCGTTTGAGCAGGTGGTGTCGCACGTTGCGAAGCTGGGCAACCGCACGCGGGGTGCGCTGCGGATGCCGATTGTGATTCGGGTTCCGTTTGGGGGCGGTATCGGTGGTGTTGAGCATCACTGTGATTCGTCTGAGGCGTATTACGCGCACACGCCGGGGCTCACGGTGGTGTGCCCGGCGACCCCGCAGGACGCGTATTCGATGCTGCGGGCCGCGATCGAGTCGCCCGACCCCGTCGTATTTTTGGAGCCGAAGAAGCTGTACTGGTCAAAGGGCCCGGTCGATACGTCCGTGCGCGAAGCTCTCGGCCGCGCGCGCACCGTGCGCGATGGTTCCGACGTCACTCTGATTAGTTACGGATCCAGCGTGCAGATCGCTCTCGACGCTGCGGCCGTGGCGGAGACCGAGGGTAAGAGTGTGCGCGTGGTGGATGTGCGCACGCTGACGCCGTGTGATGACGACACGATTTTTGCCGCTGTGCGGGCGACGGGTCGTGCGGTTGTGGTGGCGGAGGCGGCCGGGTTCGCGTCGGTCGCAGCTGAGCTCGTCGCGCGCATTCAGGAGAACTGCTTCTCTTTCTTGGAAGCGCCGGTGCTACGGGTGACGGGATTCGATGTTCCGTTCGCGCCGCCGAAGCTCGAAAAGTATTACCTGCCCGACGTTGACCGCGTGCTCGACGCGATCGACGCGCTGGGGTGGGAGTCATGACCCGCACGTTTTTGCTGCCCGATTTGGGGGAGGGGCTGACCGAGGCCGCGATCGTCGCCTGGCACGTTTCTGTCGGCGACACGGTGGCGGTGGATCAGGTCATCGCCGAGGTCGAGACCGCGAAAAGCATCGTCGAGCTGCCGTCGCCGTTCGCCGGGGTTGTGGTGGCGTTGCATGGTGGCGTTGGTGACGAGGTGCGGGTCGGGGCGCCGTTTATTGAGGTGTCTCCTGTCGGCGCCGAGGGTGGTGTGGAACCAGGGGTTGCGGGGCCGACGACGGCGGAGATTGCGACGGTGCGGGTTCCTGACGACGCGCGCGAGTTGGAGGGCTACCGCCACGAAGAGCGTGCCGGCACGAAAGAGCCGGTGGGTTCGGGCGGTTCTGGTTCTTCGGGCTCGGGCAATGTGTTGATTGGGTACGGAACCTCCTCCCACGGCGGCGCGCCGCAGCGGCGCCGCGTTCCGGTGGCGCGGGCGACTGCCGGTGTTGCGGGTGCGGGTGTGGGTGCTCCGGAACGACGGGCCGCGGGTATGGGTGTGCGGGCGACGGCTGGTGCGTCCGCCGTGGGCGCCGTGGCCCCGGAACCACTGGTTGCCGGTGCGACTTCCGCGGTGCAGGCGACTGCCAAGGCTTCGACTTCTGGGGCTCCTGCGACCGCCGTGGGCACCGTGGCGCCGGAACCACGGGCTGCGAAAGCGGGGCCGGTGGCGGTAAAGTCGCCGATCGTGCGTCAGCTCGCGCGTGAGCTGGGTGTTGATGTCGGCCGGGTTGTCGGCACAGGCGCGGATGGCGTGGTGACACGTGCCGATGTCTTGGCGGCATCTGCCGGCACCTCCGCCGCGGACGTGAGCCGTGGTTCCGCTTCTTCCACCGCCGACGCGCATGCTGGTTCCGCTTCTTCCGTAGCCAGCGCGCGTGCTGGTTCCGGTGCCGCACCTGCCGGGTTGGGGGTTGCCGCGCGGGAGCCGATGTCGATGCTGCGGCGTGCGGTGGCGGCGAAGATGTCGGCGTCGCGGGCGGAGATTCCTGAGGCGACGGTGTGGGTTGACGTTGACGTGACCGACCTGTGGGCGATGCGCGCGCAAATGGCGGCCGGTGACCAGCCAGCCCCGAGTCTCACGGCGCTCGCGGCGAGGTTTGTGCTGATGGCGCTCGCGGAGTATCCGTTGTTGGCGTCGCGCGTTGACGGGTCTGACTTGGTGACGTTCAACGGTGTGAATCTCGGCGTCGCGACGGACACCGAGCGTGGACTCATGGTTCCGGTGATTCAGCGCGCTGACGCGATGTCGGTGGGGGAGTTGGATGCGGCGCTGCGTGCTGTTTCTGCGTCTGCGCGCGCGGGTTCGTTGGCGCCGGCCGAGCTGACGGGTTCAACGATCACGTTCAACAACTATGGTGCGCTGGGTGTGGACGGATCGGCTGCGATCATCAACCACCCCGAGGTCGCGATCATCGGCATGGGACGTGCGATTGAGCGCCCGTGGGTTGTTGATGGTGCGATCGTCGCGCGCCGCATCGTTCAGGTGTCGCTCGTGTTTGACCACCGCGTGTGTGACGGCGGGTATGCGGCTGGTTTCTTGCGTCACCTCGTGACGTCGCTCGAGAAGCCGATGGTGAGGTTTCGGGAGGTTTGAGGCTTTGCGCCCCACGCCTTGTGCTCGCTCATCGGCCAGCGGGTTCGGGGGGGGTGTGTCAGGTAAGCTCAAGCCTTGATGCACGCCGCCACTGCTCCTGCTGTGCCCGTAGCGCGACTGGACTCTCTGACGAGCCTGCGCTGGTGGGCGGCGTTTGCCGTATTCCTGTTTCACATGCGCAACATGGTGACGTTTCCGCCGTGGCTGCAGTGGTTCGTTGAACAAGGGCACCACGGTGTCACCTTCTTCTTCGTCCTGTCCGGCTTCGTGCTCACGTGGTCGTGGCGGCGTGAGACGCCGGTGCGTGCCTTCTACTGGCGGCGTTTTGCGCGCATCTACCCGCTGCATTTGATCGCGCTGCTGGTTGCCATTCCGGTGTTCTACCGCATGATTCCTAACGCCGATCAGGGCTGGATCAAGCCTCTGGACTGGGGCGTTCTGGTGCTGAGCTTCCTGGTGATTCAGGGCTGGTCTCGCGACCCGGTGATTCTGTTCTCCGGAAACCCGGCCGCATGGACGCTCACCGTCGAGGCCTTCTTCTACGCGCTGCACCCACTTCTCATCCGCATGATGGTTCCGCTGCGCAAGTACGGTGCCCTCGGCGTTGGTGCGCTGATCTTCACCGTCTCGTTGTTGCTGAAACTCGGGGCGCTGACGTGGCCAGATAGTGTGTTTGCCGCGTTGCCGCAGCCGATTTACCATGTGCCTGCCTTCATCATCGGAATGCTCGCAGCGTGGGCATTCCGCAACGGATGGCGCCTGCACATTCCTGTGCTGATTCCGGGCGGCGCGCTCATTCTTTGGCTACTGGTCAGCGTTCTTGCTGGTCGTTCGACTGGACCGCTGTCGGTGCTGAGCGCGATGACGGCCGAGGTTGTGGCACTGCTGTGCGTCTTCGTGATTGCCGCGGCGGCCACGAGCGATATCAACGGAACCACCCGCATCGGTAGCTGGCGTCCGCTCGTTCTGCTTGGTGAATGGTCGTTCGCGTTCTACCTGATCCACGCAACGTTCATGTATGCGGCGATCGAGATCTTCGGCGGCCAGCACGGATCGTACTGGCGCACGCTTTTCTGGGGCGGCCTCCTCCTCGGCCTCTCAATTCTCGGCTCGTGGTTCTTGCACCGCTTCGTCGAGAAGCCGGTGGAGAAGAAATTCCGCGGCTGGCAGGACCGCCGGCTGCGTGCGAAGGCCGTTAAGGTTTCCTGAACGTCCCGGACGGGCCCCCGGTGATCGTTGAACGAGGGTGCGCAGCGCCCGAGGCGAAACGCCCAGACCTGCTGTCGCCGACCGCGCCTACGAAGTTCTCTCGACGTTCACCACAATTAGCGTGGGCATCTGACTAGCGGAATGACGTCTCCACCGGATCAAGAAGGAATAGGCATGACTGTTGCTCATACTTTTCGACGGTGGCGGTAACCCGGAGGTTGTCGCCGACGCCGAATGCGTCTCGGTCATTGTCGGTGAGGTGCAAATCCCCTGCGTTTACATCGCGGAATTGAAACGCGGGACCAACCGCAGTGGTCTCGCTGAAGTCACCGGCGCTAATCAGAATGTCGTATCGCGTTGCAGATCCGTCATGGTTGTTCATGGCGCCGATGCTTGCGTCGAGCTCGATGGTCTTTCCGGCGTACTTCTCGGCAAAGGTAGACACCACGGGTGAGCAGTAGTCTCGTTCCTGAAGAAGCGCAGCGAACTCAGCATTGTTGTCAATAGTGATGGCCTCGCTTTCATTGGTCGTGCTCGGCGTTTCTGAAGGCTCGGTCGCTTCTGATGCAGGTGCGGATGGCTCTGCCGGTGCCTCAGACGTGATTGTGGTGGGTTCAGCGTCAGGAACGTTCTCACCTGCGTTGATCGAACTAACGATCACGCCGACGATCAACCCGGTGACCGCCAGTCCACCAAGAATCGCGAACAGGACAATGGGCAACTTCTTCTTGGGGCGACGTAAGACGATCTCGGTTTGAATCTTGCCTGGAGGCTGGGATACGAGTTCCCAGCCTTCCTTCTCCCACTTCTCGATCGCTCGGCTTTCGCGTCCGCGAATGGATTTGACCGTCATGGTCTCGTACTTGATTTCTTCTTGCTCGGCCACGCGTCTCCCCACGTCTGGCATTCGTTGGTCGGGCACCAACATTTCGAGCGTATCGGCTACTTCGTACCAACTTTCACGTGTGTAGTTGGCGTCGAAGAGATTGCTGGGCTCGTGTGGGTTCGCACCGCTTGCGTAGGGGGCGTGCAACCGGGCTGAACGAGGTGATCGGTGGCGATTTAGGCTGCTCCCACCCGTTGCGCCGCTCGTATCGAGGTGTTCTGATGCCGCACTTATGGGATCCATGGCAGCCCAGGAAAGGACTTTCGATGCCTGCGGACCAGCCGATCGACGTGACATTCGACATTCGGTCAGATGCTGGCGGCAAGGACCCCGACAGGTATAGCGCAACATTGCGGGGCTACCACCGGCAGCTGTGGGGCAAGCCGCTACCAAATGGTGCGCCATTTCCCCTCGACGATGTGTATCCGAAGGGCTACCTACAGCATCAGTCTGAATTGGGTGAGTTCATGCTTTCGAGCGACATGATCCACCGCTCCTTCATCCCGGTTGTGCGCATGCGGCACGTTATCGAGCAGGTTCCCCAGGAGGTTTTAGAGAACTCGAGCCGAAACGGTTGCACGGTGGGTGGAACAATCGTGTTCCCGGCTCACCGAATCGAAGGTAAGCACACAATCAATCAGGCCCGCGGAACCCACCGGCGCATCGAAGACCGGTTTGACCTGACCCTCGAGTGCATCCGCCGTCACTATGAGGGGGCACCGAGCCCCTTGACTGCAACACTCGCACGGTATGCGAGTTTCTTCGACCTGTTCGACGATTTCGAGGGGTACGTCGCTCACTTTCTGCTCCAGGATCTTGTAGATCTGAGTAACGGAACCGTCCGCTTCTTCACGAAGTGGCAAGACTTTGATTCACCCGCAATGCCGCAGACAGTGACCGAGTACCTGGAATACAGCGAACGCGCGGTCGAATTCGTGCTTGCCCGTAACCGGCGCATTTCGGCGTGGGCTGAAACGAGGGATGACAGACCTTCGATGCGCAGTCTCTAGGATCCTGCTCTGACTGATGAGACGGATGGTGCGCCAAGGAGGGCTATTCTCCAGTCAAGGCATTCTCGAAGGGAGCAAAAGCAATGGGGATCGAGATGGGTCTTTGGCGGGCAGACGGCGACAAGCTAAGCCGCATCGTTCCAACAGCGATTGGTCTTGAATCTCAACTCGAGAACTAATCGAGTCCGACCCCGCGGTGCTCGGACAGAGGCTCCTCATTGTCGGTCGTCAAGTGGCAACGGCGTTCGGAGGGTTCATCGACCTCCTTGCACTGGACGGGAGCGGTGGGGTTCACGTGATCGAACTAAAGCGTGACAAGACCCCGAGGGAGGTCACTGCGCAAGTTCTCGACTATGGCGCTTGGGTGTCAACGCTCGGCCGCTCAGAGATTCAAAACGTGTTCGAGGCGTACCGCCCAGGAGTCCCACTGGAATCCGCATTTGTTGACGCCTTTGATGAGACCGTCCCGGATGAGATAAGCGCGCAGCAGACGTTCACCATCGTGGCGGCAAGTGTTGACGCTGCAACGGAGCGGATCGTCCGGTTCTTGAACGAGGATTACAACGTCCCGATCAACGTCGTGTTCTTCCGTCATTTTGTCGACAACGGGTCGACTTACCTCGCGCGCACGTGGCTTGTAGAGCATGAGGTCCAAGCAGCAGCCAAAGCCGTGGTGCCAGGTAAGCGTTCGAGTACTCGGGAAACATGGAACCAGCTGGATTGGTACGTCTCATTCGGCGAGAATCCGACCGGGCGTAGATGGGTGGACGGACGCGAGTACGGCTTCGTTTCGGCAGGCGGGGGAGACTGGTTCTCCCGAACACTGAAGAACCTGGAGGTGGGCGGTCGTGTTTTCGTCTGCATCCCCGGGACGGGCTATGTCGGCGTCGGAACTGTCGTCGGTGAAGCCAAACGATTTGACGAGGCGATCATCACTCGCGACGGCGTCTCCACGCCACTTCGCGACCTGCCACTTGAAGGAACTTATCGCCGCGCCGGCGATGAGTCGGACGACATGGCCGAGCGGGTTGTCCCCGTCACATGGATACATACTGTGCCTCGTGAACAAGGGTTCTGGAAGCCTGGCATGTTCGCAAACCAGAACACAGCCACCAAGTTGCGTCAGCAATTCACGATCGACCAGGTCTCCGCGGCATTCGGCCTTGATGGTTGAAGCCCATTAGCTACTGATTTTGACAGCTTCGGAGCGTCGGCGGTGACGAAGTGGTGACCTAATTCCTGTCCTCACGAGGGTCCCTGACACCATGAGGGAGCGGCGTTCACAGGGTGTCGCCGCCAGACGCTTACGCCTCAGCCACGTTCGGAGCTTCTCGGATTTGGGTGCGCTAGCCTGTTTGCATGCAAACAGGCCGCATCGGTGACTCTGCGTATACGACACCGCTCTACTCGCAGAGCGAAGCCGCGCGTATCATTCAGGCGCCGACGACATCTTTTGGGCGCTGGGCTCAGGGGCACACCTTCAAGCAGCGGCAAGAAGGACAGTGGGGTCGGAGCGCCGCGCTCCTGACTGGCGTGCGCCCGGGGCGAGGGATCACAGTGCCGTTTAACGCGCTAGCTGAAGGCTTCATCATCGAGTCCTTCCGCCGCGCGGGGCTACCGCTCGCGCGCATCCGCCCCGCCGTCGAAGTGTTGCGCAACGAAATTGGTCTCCATAATGCGTTGCTTAGCGAGCAGCTGATGACTGATGGAGCTGAAATTCTCTACCAGAACGGTGAAGGTGACCTCGTCGTCGTCCGCAACAGCCAGGGTGTATTCAAAGAGGTCGTGAGCGAATATTTGAAGAGCATCACATATCGAGATGGCTTCGTTAGTGTGATTCAGCTGCCGACGTTTGAGGTCGTTGACGTCGTCGTTGACCCGCTGCGCAATGGGGGACAACCCACAATCGACAGAATAGGTGTGCGGATTGAGGACGTCCTTAGCCGTGTGCGGGCGGGGGAACCACTAGCGGAGGTCGCCGACGACTTCGCACTAGAGGCCCACGAGGTGCGCTCCCTCATATTGCAGGCAGCTTGACATGCAGGCCGCGCAATTTCTCCTTGATCGATCGGTGGGCGGTGCAAAGTTAGTCACACGCCTGCGTGAAGCAGGGTGGGATGCGGCAACCTTGGCGGAGCAGTTCGGCGATCAGCGCGCGCAACAGATGCGGGATGAAGAGTGGATTCGCGAAGGCACGGCACGCGGATTCATACTTCTTTCCAAGGACCATCGAATTGCGCTACGGCCGCTGGAAGCCGAGGCCGTTTATGTGAACGATGCGCGACTCATTGCTTTCGCACGCGGGGACATGACCGCGGAGACAATGGGTGACCTGTGTATTCGATATGAGGCGAGTATCTTCCGACTGGCGGTGGCTCGCGCTCCGTTCGTCTTTTCCCTAGGCCAGGCAGGCTTGAAACGAAAGCAATTGCATCGACCATGAGCGCGAGGTCCCGCCAATCAGCAAGCTTATTCTCCAGGAGCCTCATGTCACATGGGGCTCAGACGCGCGCATCCGCGATGCTTCTTGATTGATAGGCTACGCCGCGAGGCAGAGGCTCAGATTGCAGCCGCCATATGAAGCTGATCAGTGGAAGTTGGAAGGGAAGGGTGAGGTCTTGGTAGTTGGGGCTCCGAATGACGACGCTTTCGACGACGCAACCAGGCGGGCCTGGGAATCGCTGAAGTCATCGGATTGCGAGGCGAAAGTTCAGGAATTCCTGGAACGCCATGTTGCCCTGCTGCCCGGAGCGTGGGGTGAGTTTGGTTCGGGGGGTCACCACGGACCCATGTACAGCGCGGTTTTTCGGCAACCTCCTCTCCAGGGGCTCGACAGCACTCGAGTGCCAGACTTTATGTGGATTCCGAGGTCGACCGTTGAAATCACGCCTGTGTGCATTGAGATCGAGCGACCGACAAAACGCTGGTTCACGAAAGACGGAACCCCAACTGCACAACTGACCCAGGCCCTAGACCAGCTCAATCAATGGAGAAGTTGGTTCAGCGAGGCGCTGAATCAACAACTGTTCAGAGAGAATTACCTGAAGAACAGGTGGCCGCGCCGCGTCCTGAAACCGCAATTCGTGTTGATCTATGGCCGTGAGTCCGATTTTACTGAGGATCACAAGCTATCTATTGAAGCTCGGCACAGCAAGCGTATCTACTTGGGTGCGGGTCCCGATGTGCACTTGCGCACCTTCGATTCTTTGAGGTGGAACTCGCACAATGAGAACCTCGTGACCGTGTCAGCGTCAACGAGTGGAAGGTTTCGAGTCGAATGGGTACCAAAATCTTTCGACAGGCTCGGAGACCCAACAGGTGCCCATTATCTCGGGCCGATAGAGAATGCGATTGCGCAGAACTCGGAGATCAACTCCGTACGCGCGGGCGAAATTCTTGCCGCCTGGACAAAAGAGCGGTCAGCGGGGAGACGAATAGCTAGTGGAGATACTTACCTCGGCAGCCTGCCGATCCCAACTCCTTAACGATTCCGAGCGGAACAATCGTCGGTGCGAGGACTTCGGGACGTTCACCCCACATAGACTATGTGAGCATGATTCAGTCTCAGTACCTGGCCGCGCTGGCCTGTCGCCATATTCTGCGAATCCGCCCGAATTTCGATGACGTTCGAAGATCCCACGCAGATCCCTATGCGTGATGGGCGGTTCGCGGTCGCGTGAACCGATGAGGGTGAACCCGCGGCAGCCCCAGAATTACGCTCCTCGCAGGTGTCAGCAGAGACACCTTCTCCATCAGCTCGCGCGCCAAGGTGGATCCCCGCGATGTGGAGCTGATCGTGAAAGACCTCATCCGCAAGCAGCAGCTCGTCCGCAAACACGACGACTCGTTGGGGCAGAACAAAATTATCGGGCTACTCCGCGATGACTCAGCTTCTATCGACGCCGATGCAGCCAAGCTCATGGCGGCGCTCGACCTCTCTCACGACCGCATGAGTGCGTGCCGGACCAAGCAGAAGGCGCTTGACCATATGATCGAGCGCCTCGAGGCCAACCAGACACTGGTCTCGCGCAACGTCCAGAACTCCATGCCGCAGCGCCTGTCCCACGTGAAATTCAGCGGGATGACGATCCGGGACAACAAAGTCCCATACATCTTCCTGACAGGAGGTGATCACGGCGATGATCAGGAACCGGTAGACGGACTATCTTTACCCTGGCGCTCATGGCGGTGCTGGTCGCGCGACGCATCTTCGCGCCGATGACGTGGGATGGCGGTAGCACCGAGACGGACCCGGGCCGCGAATATGACATCGCCGGTTCGATGCTCATGCCAGCGGATCGGGTGCGAACCCTCAAACTCGCCACGCTCGATGACCTCAAGGCAGCCTCGAACGAGTTCAAGGTGACAGCGAGTGCCGTCCCGGTGCGGGCGATGCGGTTGGGCATCATGAATAGTGAGGTCGCCAGTGAATATTTGGCACAGCTGCGCGACGAGTTCAGGAGCCATCCGAAGACGACCGGAGGTAATCGGATCCTCCCCGAGAACGCCGTCCGCAAGTACAACGGCAGGGAACTGACCGTTCGGATGCTCCGCGTGCTCGACAGCGGCACAATTTCAACAGGGGAGTTCTGCCGGTCGGTCTGTCTGAACCATATCGATCACTCGGGGATCGATGACCTTCGGCGAGCGCTCCAATGAGCGACTTTGGACGACGTTTCGTCATCGACACCAACGCTCTCAGCCAGCTCGGCCGGAAGCGTCGCTCAAGCGAGTTCTTCTTGGAACAGTCGGTGATACCTGAAGAGGTCTTGTATGAAGCAACGGGGTTCCCGGACATCGCCGCGCTGCGTGACAACATGCATCCGACGACGCCACGGGTGCTTTTCTGGCTCGCCGGGGTCATGGCGACGGTACCTGCGGACGACACGCGCGTAGTCGACCTTTACGCTAACCGGGGCAACGCCGACCCGATCGTCGTGGCATGCGCGCTCGAAGGGCAGGAGCATGACAACCAATCGCTACTGAGCCCGGACTGGCTGGTCGTAACCGCCGATGAAGCCGTCCGGCGCAAAGCTCAGGAGTTCGGGCTCACGGTGCTCAGCAACTCTGCGTTTGCCAAGCTCATCGACGAGGCGACAGCTACGGCGGAGTTGACAGCATGATCCGCTGATCAGCGGGCAGCAGCCGAGCCTCTGAGGCCGTCGCTCCGCGCAATTCGTGCAGTCCTGCAATCGGTGGGCTAATTGGCTAAGGAGGTCAGGTACTGCGTTGACAGATAACGGGATAGTTCAGTGCAGCTGGCCAATGTGGTGACTACAGCCTCACTCCATCGGTTTGATCTGAGTCTCGATGAAGTCGATGTCCTCCGGCGTGAGCTCGTATTTCGCAAACAGCTGCTCATCGATTTCAGCGATGCTCTTCGTCCAATCGATATCAGAGTCGGCGCTGAAATCCTGCAGGGGCACGTGTTTCCAGACCTTGGCAGGAGCGTGCTGGGTGATCTTGAGAACGCCGAGCAGTGTTCGTGCAAACTTCGTCTTCACATACTTGAGGCATGCATCGGCGTCCGCAGCATTATCGAAGCATCCGATAGTAGCAAAAGATTGAGTGACAGCCACCTCTGGGCCGATGACGTGTGGTGACGCTAAAGTCTCTCCAAAGTTTCCAGCACCGTATGCGGCCGACAGCACGACCTTGTATGCATCAAAATTTGCAGGACCAGCTATGTAATCTTTGCGGATCCAGCGGCGAACACGCTTGTTGTTGATGAGCCCGAGTACCTGAACGTAATCATGTCCGTCAGCTGGCTTCTGCTCTGAGTAGATCTGCGGTAACAGTTCGAAGGTCTTGGTGTTCATCTTGTACTGCTCGCCCGTCGCCATCGCGGCTGCGGCGTTGGGATGAGCCTCGTGCATGGTATCCGTATACGCATACGACCTCGAGCTCGTGATCAATCCAGCGAGCGAATCGCCCGCCTTGCCCTGAACTCGATGCAGAATATCGTTCAGATCCGGAAACTTCGTGAACGTGCCGATCGGCTCGCCCTGCCGTTCGGAGTCACGGAATGTAACAGCAATCCCGCCCTTGATGTCCGTACCGGGAAACAGCGCATCACTATTTGGCGCGTAATAGGGAACGCTCAGGTGCGAATCACGCAACATCTTCTCGTTCCATGCTTTTGGCGTGTAGCCAGCGTTGAATAGGAACCGAGCGGGCGTGATGAGGACGACTTTTGTGCCGACCTCGTATGCCGCCTCCATGAACTGGTGATAGATCGGCATTGCGTGAGTTGCATCTCCTGTTGACTCACCTTGATACGGCGGGTTGCCAATGACAACGTCAAACTTCTTGGCCATGGTCAGTTGCCTTCCTGGAGCATGTCGTTGAGCATCTCTTCGCGCTCAGCTGATGTCATGCCGGCAAGGTTGCCGACGCGGTAGTGACCAGACTCATCCATCCAGCGTTTGCGTTCCTCAACGCCACCGGAGACAGCTTCAATACTGATGTCGTGGAGGATCTGGTTGTGGCTCATCTCGTAGACCTGCTGGGTGAGGATGTGCCGGAGGCGCTCGTCGGGATCCGGGATCTGTGTCGCGAGGCCGTGGTCAAGCCGGCGCACGTACTCCATGAGGAAGAGACCGGCGGTCGAGAAGAGATCGGCAAAGGTCCTCGTCGAGTCCTCGAAGATCCCGGGGCTCTCCTTTTCGATGATGTCAACCATCTGCTTCACGACAGGCTGGGGCGTGAATACGAGCGAAGACTTCTGCCTCGGGATGTAAGCGAAGATGTCTTCGGTGAGCGCGTCGTCAAAGTAGTCAGCAAGCTCAGCCTTCTTGATCAGGAACTCTTGAACTGACTGATCGAAGACCGCCTCGTCGAACATGCCAGGGATACGAGTGACAGTGCCGTCATCTTCGGTGACATCCTGACCGTCACGCAGGATGCGGAACTCTGCTTCCGTGATCCCTGTGATCTCTTCGAAGACATCGTCGGGTGTGTGGTCGTCGAAGTTCGACAGCTTGATGCTCGGTGTGCCGTACGCCATGAGGAACAGCGGGATGGTCCGCGCGAAGCCTCGCAGGTGGGAGCGAGCGTCATCCATGGCGGTGTTGGCGCGCTTCTGTTCCTTCTTGGTCTCCTCGCGGGTCACCACCTCAGTGGCGATCGCGTCAGTTGCGCCCTGAAGAATCACAGCGATGTCAGCGGCAAAGCTCTTGTCCTGCTTGGCCTTTTTCTCAGCGACAGCGGCAACTTCCTCATCAGTTGTTGCGGTCTCGAGCTCGTCCTCGAGGTGCTTCTGCGCGATGTTCTGTTCAACGAAGGCGCGCTCTACAGCAGCAGTGACGGTGTCCTCGGTGCGCTTCACGTCGCGTGTGACCTGGGCCGCGGTGAGGTTGTACTCTTCCTTGAGCTTCTCGCGCGTCTCGTGCGCCTTCTGCGTCACGAGGGCTGCAAGATACTTGGCCACGGTGTTCACCGGTGTCTCAAGAGAAATCTCGGGGATCTCCTCGACACCCCAGACGGGTGCCCCGAGTCCAGCGACCTTGGGATTGATCACGGTCTCGACGTCGACCTTGACGTTGCCGTCCTTGTCAGTGACCGGCGTCGGCTCCTCGATGGTGATCGTCGTACCCGTCTTGAGCTTGCCTTGCTTCGCCTCGGGCAGCTTCTCCAGAATCGTCTTCACGTGCTCGGAGTAGCGGAAGATGCCAGACACGTTGGCAAACAGCAGGTTGGACAGGAAGCCGCGGCGTACGACCTCCTTCGCCTTGAATACCTGGGGGAAGGTGAGCACCTGTGCGGCATCGAGTTCCACCATGTGGCCTTCGGAGTCCTCCCCGATGATGGGGAAGAAGTTGAGCAGACGCCGGATGTTCTCGCGTCGTAAGTCAGCGTTGCCCGACGGATTCGGCCCCAGATTGTTGGCGAACTCGTCAACGATCGTTAGCGTGCGTTCTGGGGCGAAGTCGAATATGTAGGCGTTCTTCTTTTGCAGCATCTGCTCACCTCGGATGAAGGTGTGCGGGTTCTGCGCACGGAAGGCCGCCTGCATGTACTGGGAAGGCGACGACAGGTTCGAGAGCATCAGCACTGCAGTCCACTCAGGGACAGTGACACCGGTGGTGAGCTGGCCCACCGACAGCGTGATGGTCTTCCCTCCGGTCTTCTCCGCCTCGGCGATGGCAGAGCGCACCTTGTCGAGGGACTTGGCGGAGATCACCGTGTCGGAGTCGTCTTCACTGCGACCGTCACCTGCAGCCAGGACGATCGTGTAGTCCTTGAATACGTCGTGCTGTTTGAGGAGCTTCTCCAGCGCCTTGGCAGAGGCAACACGGTTGAGTAGCCAGAAGGAGTGCCGGACTTCGTCACGCAGCTCCGGCGTCGAGAAGGGGTACTTCTCGTTCGACACCAGGCAGTCAAGGAACTTCACGATGTCATCGCGATGCTCAAAAACACCGTTCTCTTTGGTAGCGAAGAACTCGCCCAGGTCAAAGGCGTAGTCGATGTTGGCTTCGTCTTCTGCCAGCGCAACGCCTTCAGCCAGACGTGCGCTGATCATCCGCGACACCTGATAGGTGAGCATGTTGAGTGTCGGGAGTGCTGAGTAGGGGTTCTCTCTGGTCGCGTCTGACCAGTCAACACGGGCCTGCTGCTCATCTTCGTACGTCCAGTTGAAGATCTGTTCGCCGTCGAACTTGCCTGAGGCCAGTGCTTTGAACGGCGTGCCAGAGAGATGAAGAGTCTGCTTGCGCTTGATTTTGTCGAACGCGACATCGGTCTTCGTGGTGTCGATGCCCTCATGGGCTTCGTCGATCACAAGCAGGTCCCACTCATACTCAGCGATGTGCTTCAGCTTCTTGTGGACGCCGCCGAAGTACTGCGAGCCCTTGAGATCTTGCAGTGACAAAAACTCGATGATGCGGGGATCGTCTTCGGAATGCTCGCGGGCATAGCCAGCCCACTGGTCGCGTGACATGGCAGCCCGGCCGGCGAGCGAGGCCGAGTCTGAAACGAAGACATACGAAGTCTGGTGGCCTATGAAGCGGGTGAAGTCGTCGAACCACGAGTTGGCGATCGCCGGCCTGTTCGTGACGATGAGAACCTTGGTGGCATCAAGCTGACGCATGAGGTCGTACGTCGTCAGGGTCTTACCGAATCGAGGCTTGGCGTTCCAGAGCACCTCGGAATAGCCAGCTGCGTAGGCCGTCAGAGCCTGCTGGACTGCTGCCTGCTGTTCCGGACGAAGCTCGTAATCCTCGACACCGCCGCGCTGGAGATCGGCACCATCTTGACTGGCGAAATCGAGAAAGTACTGCTTGGAGGTCATCGGCATGTCGTTGAAACGGTGCCACTCGGTCCGCGGCGAGAGCTCGCGCTCTACACCGACCTGCTTGAGATACGCATGGAACTCTCTGTCGGTGAAGGCACCGCCAGACTCGGACGTAAAGTACGCGCGCTGAGACCAGAGCTTCTGCTTGGCGATCCCCAGCTGTGAGGCCTGCTGGGCGATGCGTGCGTCAGCACCGCCCTCCTGCTCGGTATAGCCGATCTTCTCCCAGCCCGCATACTTGGGGATGTCCGGAGTCGTCCACGAGTAGACGACCGGCACGACCTCGCGGAAGGTGCTGATCTCGGGATTAGCCATCGGCCCTCACTTCATCGTAGACGTGGTCGATGCGACACACGGCGTAGGTCTCGTAGGTAGTGAAATCGAACATGCCGTTTCCGCCGGCACCCTCACGCAGGGAGGCAAACGTGAACGGCTCGCGCTGAACCATGCCGGCTTCGTTGGGAACGCGATGCCACCATGAGAACTGGATCTCTTCACCGCGTACGTCGAGGCCGGTCAACGTGTTCCCGCAGATGATGTTGGACTCAATGAGCGTGCGCGCTGACCGATACAGGTTCGTCTGAGCGCCACAGGCGTTGCCAGCACGCTTGTGGAATGCGGCGAACTCACTCAGCAAGGTTGCCTGTGCAGCTGCGTGGTTGTCCTCGAGGAACTCCACTGCGTAGATGGAGGCGAGCGCGAAGAGCGATTCAGTGACCCACTCTTCTGGCTGGATGGTCTTCTCGATCGCGCGCAGCTTGCGCTGAAGGATGGCAACCAGGAAATTGCCGTCACCGGCGGCCGGTTCAAGGAAGGTTTTGTCTACGAAGCCTGGCCCGGACTCGAGCTCTAGGCTCACGAGGTCCAGCATCTGGTCCACCATCTGACGAGGAGTAAATACCTCTCCGTGAGCTTTCACTCGTTGACGCGACTTGATGAGTCGTTCGTCATCCGACAGCACTGCCATTGTCCCTCTTCGTTTGCACGGTCGGCAGATGCCGTCCGCCTGCGAGTTTACTGGCTCATCACGAGCCGACCGGGATGGCGGCCGAAAGAATCATCCCAAGTCCGAGCGCGAAGTGAGCCGCTTCCGCATCACAGTAGCCGCAGACTCGGACATTGCACTTTTCAGGCGGCAGAAACCCGTCAGACCCCGCGCTCCCGTCAGGACAGGGGTGCGACCCGTTCAATTCAGGCCGACAGCACCACGGGGGTGCTAGCTCGTCGCGTAGAACGTCACCGCCGTCGCCGCCGCGACGTTCAGCGAATCGACCCCACCCATCATGGGAATGGTCACGCGGCGATCGAGCAGGCGGTCGGTTGCTGGCGTGATGCCGTCGCCTTCGGTGCCGAACACCAGCGCGAGCTTCTCGTGATCCTCAGCAACCAGCTCGTCGAGGGTGATCGCTCCCTCCCCTAGCGTCATGCCGGCGACAACGTAGCCAGCGTCCTTGAGCTCGTCGATGCCCGCTGGCCACTCCGGAATCCGCGTCCACGGCACCTGGAACACCGTGCCCATGGAGACGCGCACAGAGCGCCGATACAGCGGATCCGCGCAGGTCGGCGTCACAAGAACGGCATCGACACCGAGCGCTGCAGCGTTCGTCCGCCAGGATGGCACATCCTGCGAGGCGTCGACGAGCGCGGTTACACCAAGCGCGCGAAGATGGGACCGAAGTCGCTAGATCGCCCCGCCTATGCCCTGACGCTCGAGCTAAGCGTTTCGCGAGCCAGCGAAGTCCTGCTGATGTCGATGGGGCGGTCGCGGAATACAACGCTCGCGCTCTCTGAGCACAGCGGTACCGACTTCTGGTCTCGGGCTTGGGCGCTTGACTGGCTCGGCCGTCAGAATCTGGCAGGCTTGGGCATACGTATGCTGAGTCAGAAAGAGACCACGGCGGTACTCGAAGTGGTTAAGCACCGCGCTTCATAGCGCTGGCATCCCCCGCCCGAGCGCAATGTCTTCCTATGAGGGAGTACGAATGAAACTGAGCCCCGACTTGCTGAAGAGCCTCAAGTTGCGTGAAGCAGCCGCTCAGGTGACGACCAAGAGCTTGGATAGACTCCCCGTGCTGATCTCAGAACGGGCACTCGCCGAAACGACAAGCAATCTCGCGAGGTCGATTAGCACCGATTTCTCTTCTGGAACGCGGGTCTCCTCCGCTACCTTCAGCATGCCCCGGAAAGGGTTTGGCCCACGTCCCGTGACCGTGCTGTCAGGGCGTGACCGCGCGCTGTTTGACGCTTTGGTGGACCGTCTGCGTCCCGCATTGCCGCCAGAGTCGCGAGGCACGGAGAACTGGGCCGCGTTCAGCAAGTTCGGACTCCCCCAGGACGACGCTTCTCCGAAGTACGTCGTGTCCATCGACATCGCATCCATGTACGAATACGTGGACCATCAAGTGCTCAAGCGCGAGCTGCTCGTGCAAACGCTCGACCGACCGACCGCCGAGGCGATCATCGATCTTCTCGGAGAGGCCTTCAGCTTCGCTCGGGGGCTGCCCCAGATGACTTCGTCAAGCGACCTGCTCGGCGACGTCTACCTCGGGATACTGGAACGAGAACTGCTTCGGCAAGGGTACGAGCTGGCGCGCTTCGCCGATGACTTCCGCGTCCTCGCGCAGTCCTGGGGCGAAGCGCATCGGATCATCGAACACGCCGCTGAGGCCGCTCGGTCGATCGGGCTCGTGCTGTCGTCCGAAAAAACCACCGTGAGACTCGCGTCAACCCTCCGTGAGGACGAAGATGCATTGCAGGCCCTGGTGGACAGATACTTCAAAGAAGCGATGACTGACCTCACCGTCTTCGACGACGTGATGGACTGGTACGGCGAGCCGGGCGAGATCGAGATCGAACCGACCGAGCACGAGGCGCTGCACGAAGCGTTTCGCCGGCTCCTCCAGGATTGGACCGCCGAGCCAAGGGATTCGAGCTTCCCTCCCCGGCTGATCTCCAAAGCCATCCGATCGCTCGGCCCGGCGAGCACACGAATCAGCGATGACGCCCTGACTCAGATGGTCTGGATAGATCCGCTCAAGCTCAGCAGCATCATCGCCTACTTCAGCAAGCGAAGCGACGAAGCCGCTAAGAATCTGAAGTCGCTGGCTGAACTGGCGGCGATGGAACGCCAGAGCCCTTGGGCGAAGATCTGGCTCCTGAGCGCAGCAGAGGCATCGCTTGTCGACGATTCTGCCGAGTGGACCGCCTTGCGGGACTGGGTCATCGCACAGCTCAAGGACGAGCACGAGATCGTGCGAGCCGAAGCAGCCTGGGTTCTGGCGGGTTGGGGTTCGCTACCAGAACATGACCTCGGGGACCTCTTCGGTCGCGCGACCCGGATCACCAGACCTGGACTGGCCGCGGCGCTCGGGCGCTCAGGCGCATCGCATAGCACCAGCTTGACGAAGTCGATCATCGGCGCGTCACCGTTGTTCAAGGCAGCGCACGAGTGGGGAAGCAAAGCCGATGCCTCCGGTGCTTAGCGAGTTCGCGGAGCGGGCGCTGATCGGAATCGCGGACGCGGACTCGACCGCGGAGCCCGAATACGCGATTCTGCGCGTCAGTTCGATCGTCGAAGTCTACGTCGACGAACTTCTCGAAGAGCTCTCCTCGCGTCACCTCAGCGACACGACGACCTTCGAGCGCGCCGTGGCAGATCTCGTGGGCACCCAACTGCGCCAGAGCTGGTCCGAGCGACGCAAGTGGTTGAGCACGTTCGGCGTCGCTCTGTCCGGGCAGAGCGTCTCCCAGGATTTCGACCTGGTCGTCGATCTGCGCAATGCGATCGCCCACGGAGGCGGTCGAATCACTCATCTGCAGAGAAAGAGCCTCCCCAAACAGCTCTCGCTTCTAGCCGATTTCGAGAGGAAGTTAGGAGCGCACACGGACGGCGACCAGGTGACGTGCTCCGAGGCGACCGTGCAGAAAGCCATCAAGATCGTTAGTCAGTACGTCCGCGCACTGGATGACGTGGCAGGTCGCCGTCAGGCTTCCGTGGTGGCGCGATAGCATTCTTCCTCGACGCGCATCGCCGGAAAAGATGACTTTCCGCAGCCATCGGTAGCGGTCGTTGTGCGAACTCACTCGGTTCGCAGGAGCAACGACGCTGCGCTGACCCGAACTGCGCCGCCAACGCTTCGATCGAGTCCAGTGCGAGGTTCCGCTCGATGCCGGCGACGTACCGCGGGGTGATCCCGGGCTGCTCGGCCAGGGCCTCTTGCCTCTGCCCGCGGAACTGCCGGATCTCGCGCACGGCGCGCACCGAAGGCTGACTTGAGAGAAGGTACTCATCAACGTTTTCGATAGGAAGCGATAAGTGCTCGGCCCATATCACTTCCGCTGCTGGCCGGTGCGCAGGCCCGCGCTCTCTGCACTCCGGCTGTTGCTGACGCCCCGGCGTCTCGGCGCGACCCTCGCGTCAGGCCGGAGACCACGGCCTGACGCTCAAACAGACGATCCTTTGCCGCTGAGGAGGTCTCCCACCTTGTCCTTGGACACGACGACGGCCACTACGGTAACCGCTACCGCGCCGAGGCCCTTCAGCGCCGTGATTCCCGCTTCCTTGCCGGCCGCCTTCAGGTGCTCCTTGCTCTTGAGCGCTTCTTTCCAGTCGGTGCTCCGGATCGCGTCGAGCGCCAGCTCCACGCCGATCGATTTCACCAGTTCGGCGATCGACTTCTTGGTGCCGTCGATCGCCTGCACGACCGCGGGTGCTTTGTCCTTGTGCAGGAGCCCCTGCCTGTCGGCTCGCGTCGCAGCCGCGTCCATGCGCGCCACGAGCTCCGACGCGGTCGCGAGCACCTGGGCCCGGTGAGTATCCCTGAACTCCTCAAGGGACAAGCGGCGGTTGTTCACGTTGCCGGGGTCGATCTCGAGGACTCGATCGAGCTCGAGCACGGCCATCTGGTCCTGGAGTTGGAGGCAGCGCGCGACGACCGACAGCCAGCACTCGGCCTCGCCCTGCGCTGCCGGGATGCGCACAGATATGTCCTTGAGCTTCTTCTGGCTCTCTAGGTCTTCGGCCAGCCCGTCGAGCCTGCGCAGCGCTTTCCTCAGCGTCTTCTTGATCGCCGACGACTCGCCCTGGACCTTCGACCAGGCGATCTCGTCCGCGCGGCCTTCACGATCGCGGATGGTGAAGGCCTCGCGCAGCTCATCCTCGATGCCTTCGAGGTCGCCCAGGAGCTGGTCACGCTGGTTGCGGAGCGCCTCGTCGAGCTTGCCGTCGATCGATTCGAGCAACGCCTTGAGCTGGGCGGCCTCCTGCTGCCGCGCGGCCTGAGCGAGGACCCCCGCGGCACCGGCGAGCACGGCCGGGTTGGTGAGCGCTGCACCAACGCCGGTCTCCACCGACACCCAGGACTGCACTTTCCCCGGCACGCCGACCATGGCATACTTCACGCCTTTCACGCCCGTGTCGATCAGGCCGGCGTCCTGGATCGCCTTGGCGGACTCAGGCGTGACCTTGAGCCACATGCCGAACTCGCCAGCCACCTTCGTCGTTTCTTGCGCGATCGAAGCACCCGTCTGGATCATCTGCGAGAGCCTCTCGAGGCTCACCTCGCTGGCGTGCTTCACAAGACCGTAGGCGTCCAGAGCTCGCTCCACGATGCCTCGATCAGATCCGACGATGAGGATATTCTCTCCGTCGCTGACGAGTTCAACGCGATCATCGCTGTCGACTCCGTCGTTGAGGTGTTCCTCGGGACGCTCCGTGCTCATAGGTAGCACGTTACATGGCCGTTGCGACACCGACCCCTGGGCCTCGGCGCGACGGGTATTACGCGACCGGTCGAGCGGCGGCGCGGCCGATCCGACAGGCGGCTGGGCGTGCGCGGGCGTGCACCGGGTTGTGGATCATCCGTTCCAAGCGAAGGAATGTGGAAAGCCGGTCAATGTTGACGGGATGTGATCGAGAGGTCGCATACCGCCGACATGCCGGCACGCGCTCCCGGATTCCCAAAGGTCACTCGCAACGCAACCGGTGCGAGTGTCTGTGAGGGCGGGGCGCGGCTGGGGCGGACGACGCTGACGACTGTTCTTGGCATACGGCGGCAAGCGCGAGGTGCGGCAGAAGTCCGTGTTGCACGACATGCTTGATGGGCTCGATCGCGATGACGCGCGGTTGGCCGAAGAGATTGTCGCCCTCGTTTGCGCACCGTAGCCGCGCCACGTACGACCTCTATGGCAACCGCCGCAGCATGACACCGTCGGCTTCGGCGCCCCGGAACCTCGGCGAGCCCTTCCGCTTGGCATGGTTGCCGGCTTCGACCGACAGGCTGATTTGCGCGCGACTTCGAGCGGTCGCCTCCGCAATGAGGGCGTACAGGAGCTTGCGCCCGATTCCGAGCCGGCGATGATCGGCTGACGCCCAGAGGCTGAGCTCGGGGGTCTGCTCGTCGACGAAGCCGTAGCCCGCGTCGGTGATTGGCAGAAACACCGCCCACGCAACCCCGGCGACTTCGCCATCGATCTCAGCCACGACACCAAAGTCACCCCGCTCGGCGATGAGCCGTGTGTAGTGCGTGTACTCCGGCTTCGTTCGCACGTCATCAGGTGTGATGCGCTCACCGCACCATTTCGTGGTTCCGAGGGTCGCGAACTCGAGGAGCGCGGTTTCGGACCCACTCAGAGGACGGAAATGAGCGGCGTGCACGGCTCTCACCCCTAACGGGCGAGGGGTGCGTCGGCCGCAAGGTCCCACCACCATCTTCCCCTCCTCCTACATCCCCAGTACTATTTACTGAACGATCGGTCTGTAATTAGGGAGTTCGACGATGACGTCGCAACCGTTGGCACCTGACGAGCCGGTGATTCGCGCGCGCGAAGAACCCCACGGCCAAGCGCAAGCCCCCCTCCTCATCGAGCACCACGCCGACCGCGTCGTTGCCACGCTCAACCGACCCGAGCAGCGCAACGCAATCAACAAGGCAACGATCGACGCCCTCCACGACCTCTGCGCCGAGCTCGAGCAACACCCCAAGACCCTCATCATCACCGGGGCTGGCCCACACTTCGCGGGCGGGGCCGACATCGCCGAACTCCGCGACCGCCGCGCCGCAGAAGCTAAACAGGGCATCAACCTCACCGCGTTCCAGCGCATCCACGCCCTGCCTATGCCCGTGATCGCCGCGCTCAGTGGCTACGCGCTCGGCGGCGGAGCCGAACTCGCCTACGCGGCCGACATCCGCATCGCATCACCCACGCTAAAAATCGGCAACCCCGAACCCGGACTCGGCATTATCGCGGCCGCCGGCGCGACGATGCGCCTGCCCGAGATCGTCGGCCACGCGCGCGCCGCCGAACTCCTCCTCACCGGCCGCACCCTCACCGCCGAAGAAGCGCTCGCCTACGGCCTCATCACGAGCATCACCGACGACCCGCTCGCCGAAGCCCACGCCATCGCCGACCGCATCGCACAGCTCGAACCCCGCGCAGTGGAGCACACCAAAACCGTGCTCCACACGCCGAAACAAGACCAGCCCGAACTCATCGGCGAACTCCAGGCCGAACTCTTCGACAGCGACGCCAAAATGCGCCGCATGACCGCCTTTCTCGAGAGGAAAACCCGATGACCGTTCCCTCCCACGTCGCCGTCGTCGGCGGCGGACGCATGGGCGCAGGCATCGCCCACGCCTTCATCCTCGCCGGCAGCCACGTGACCGTCGTCGAGCAAAACGACGCGGCAGCCCTCGTCGCCCACGAACGCATCGCCACCCTCCTCGCCCGATCCGCCGAACGCACAGCCCAACACGCCGCCGAACACGCACCCCAACACCACCCGCACCACGACTCCGCCCCGCACGTGCCAGCCGATGGTTCCGTCGCCGCAGGTTCTGCATCCAACGCAGCCGATGGTTCCGGAACCACGACAGTCGGCACAAAAGCGGGGGCGGGTTTCGAGACGTCGGCAGACATGCACGCGCTCGCCGGCGCGCAGCTCGTGATCGAAGCCGTGACCGAATCGCGCGCGCTCAAGGCCGTCGCGCTCGCCCGCGTGAATGAGGTCGTCGCGCGCACGGCGGTGATGGCGACGAATACGTCGTCCATCTCGATTGACGACCTCGCCGGTGCCATCGACAACCCGCAGCGGTTTGTGGGGATGCACTTCTTTAACCCGGTTCCGTCGTCGAGTCTCGTCGAGATAGTGCGCGGGGCGCACACCGCGCCCGACGTGATCGCGCGGGCGCAAACGTGGGTCGACGACCTCGGTAAGACCGCGATTACGGTCGCGAATGCCCCCGGTTTTGCGTCGAGTCGACTCGGCGTCGCGCTCGCGCTCGAGGCGATGCGCATGCTTGAGGAGGGCGTCGCATCTGCCGCCGATATCGATACGGCGATGCAACTCGGCTACCGTCACCCCACCGGCCCGCTACGCACCACCGACATCGTCGGACTCGACGTGCGACTCGACATCGCAGAAGAACTGCACCGCGCGTACGGCGAGCGGTTTGCGCCGCCGGAGATTCTGCGGCGTCTCGTCGCGGAGGGGCATTTGGGCCGCAAAACCGGCCGCGGATTCTACGAATGGAGCACCGAATGACTGCCATCCTGCCTAGTTTTGTTCGCGGCGAATGGGTTACGCCCACGGGCGATGACGGCGTCGACGTGCGTGATGCGTCGACCGGCGAGGTCATCGCGCGCGTGTCGAGCAAGGGCATCGACCTTGCCGGAGCGCTCGACTACGCCCGCACGGTCGGGCAGGCGAGCCTCGGAGAGCTCACTTTTCCGCAGCGCGCGATGCTGCTGAAGCAGATGGGTCAGGCCCTCACCGAGCGCAAGCAAGAGCTGTACGAACTCTCCAAGCGCGCCGGATCCACCGTGCGCGACTCGGGCGCCGACATCGACGGCGGCATCGGCGTGCTGTTCACCTACTCCGGCAAGGGGCGCCGCGAAATGCCCGCTGGTTCCGTGTATCTCGATGGCCCGGTCGAGCCGCTGTCGAAAGACGGAACCTTCATCGGCCGGCACATCTACACGCGGCTGCCCGGGGTCGCGGTGCAGATTAATGCGTTCAACTTTCCGATGTGGGGTGCGCTCGAAAAGTTCGCGCCCGCTTTTCTCGCCGGCGTGCCGAGCGTGATTAAACCGGCCACTCCTACTGCGTACATCGCGGAGGCGTGGGTGCGGATTCTGCTTGAAACCGGCCTCGTGCCCGACGGAACCCTCCAGCTCATCAACGGCAGCATCCCCGGCCTTTTCGACCACCTCCGCCTCGGCGATCTGGTCGCATTCACTGGTTCCGCCACCACCGCCGACCGCCTGCGCACGCACCCCAACGTGCAGAACAAGACGGTGCGATTCACGAGCGAAACCGACTCGATCAACGCGTCGGTGCTGGGGCCCGATGCGGTGCCCGGAACCCCGGAGTTCGACGCGTACGTATCGCAATGGTTTGTGGAGTTGTCGTCGAAAGCGGGGCAGAAATGCACCGCGATTCGCCGCGCGATTGTGCCGTCTGCGGTGGTTGACGACGTCGTTGCCGCGTTGCGCGCGAAGATCGACCAGCGCATCGTGCTCGGCGACCCGCATGCCGAGGGTGTGACGATGGGGCCGCTTGTGTCGGTCGAGCAGCGCGACGACGTGCTCGCGCAGGTTGCTCGGCTGGTCGACGCGGGTGGCGAGGTGGTGATCGGCGACGTTTCTGCTCCTTCAGTTGTGAAGCGCGACGGAACCATTGGGCTGGCGCCCGAGGGAGCTTTCGTTGCGCCGCTGGTGCTGCGGTTTGGTGGTTCGGGTTCGGGTTCGGGTGCTGGTTCTGGTGCTGGTGCTGGTGCTGAGCCTGACGCTGTGCACTCGGTTGAGGCGTTTGGGCCGGTGTCGTCGGTGATTGGGTATTCGTCTGCTGCTGAGGCTGCCGCGTTGGTGGCGCGGGGTGGTGGGTCGCTCGTCACGAGTGTTGTGACGCACGACCCGGCCTTCGCTGCGGACCTGCTCACTGGTTCCGCTGCCTATAACGGACGCCTGCTGTTTCTTGACCGCGACGACGCGAAGACGTCGACTGGGCATGGCGCGCCGGTTCCGCATTTGGTGCACGGTGGGCCCGGACGTGCGGGTGGTGGTGAGGAGCTCGGCGGAATCCGCGCGGTGCTCCACCACATGCAGCGCACGGCGATTCAGGGTTCGCCCGACATGCTGACCGCGCTCACCGGGGTGTGGCATGCGGGGGCGTCTGCTCGTTCGGACGGGGTGCATCCGTTTCGGAAGTCGCTCGCGGAACTGCGGGTGGGGGACCAGTTTGCGTCGGGGCTGCGGGCGGTGTCGTTGGACGATATTGAGACGTTCGCGCACTTCACCGGCGATACGTTTTACGCGCACATGAATGAGGAGGATGCGGCGGCGAATCCGTTCTTCCCCGGACGCGTCGCCCACGGCTACCTGCTCGTTTCGTGGGCGGCGGGGCTGTTCGTTGACCCTGCGCCCGGGCCGGTGCTGGCGAACTACGGGCTGGAGAATCTGCGATTCATCACGCCGGTGTCGCCGGACGATTCGATTCGCGTCACGTTGACCGCAAAGCAGATCTCACCGCGTGAGACCGATGAGTATGGCGAGGTGCGGTGGGATGCTGTCATTCATAACCAGAACGATGAGGTCGTCGCGCAGTATGACGTGTTGACGCTTGTGGAGAAACGGGTTGGGGCGGCGGCTGGGGCTGACGGCGGGTCGGTCGTTGAGCGAGCGTAGCGAGACGAAACGTCTTGACCTGGCCGATCACGCCGGGTCGGTTCGTTTCGTCTCGGGCGCTGCGCGTCCTCGCTCAACGGGCGGGGAGCGGGGGTGGAGCTCCGAAATTGAGGTAACGGGTTCGAGCCCCGTTACTCGCGCAGCTGCTCTTGCGACCGCTGACCTCTCCCTCCGGCCGTTGAGCGAGCGGAGCGAGACGAAACGTCTTGACCTGACGAGTCACGCCGGGCCGATCCGTTTCGTCTCGGGCGCTTCGCGTCCTCGCTCAACGTCCGTGGGGCGGGGTGTCTCATGACTGCCGCTGACCGGCTCATGCGTGACGACTACGCCTCCCAAGCGCTCGGCATCGAGATCGTCGCCGCCGAGCCAGGCGACGTGACCCTCCGCATGACGGTGCGACGCGACATGCTGAACGGATTCGGCATCACCCACGGCGGCATGGTTTTCGCGCTCGCCGACACCGCGTTCGCGTTCGCGTGCAACGAGGGGGAGACCGTGACGGTCGCCGCCGGCGCCGACATCTCCTTCCTCGCGCCCACGCGCGAAGACGACGTGCTGACCGCCCACGCCCGCCGCGTCTCTCTCCGCGGCCGCAGCGGAATCTACGACGTCACCGTCACCACCGCATCCGGCGATGTGGCCGCCGAATTCCGTGGACGCTCCCGCACCACAAGCACATCCATCGACTAGCGACGCAACCACGTGGTTCCGCTCGCTCCCTCTAGGCGTCAGTCGATGGTTCCGCTCTCTTCAGCCTCGGCGGTGAGGAGCACGCCGAGGATTTCGGCGTGGCGGAGGAGAAATGTGCGTTCGTCGAGCTTTTTGCGGCGCAGCCACGACGTGACTTCGCTGTTGTGCTTGCTCGCGTTGCAGGATGCGCACGCCGGGACCACGTTGCTGAGTGTGTAGCGTCCGCCGCGGGAGACGGGCTGCACGCAATCGCGCTGCAGCGGGACGTCGGTGGCTTGGCAGTAGGCGCAGGAGCTCCAGGCTTCGCGGATGGTTTGCCATTGCTCGGGAGTCAGGTCGTTGTCGACGCGGGCGAGGCGATTCTTTCGGCGTTTCGCGTAGCGCGCGCTGGTCGCCGCAGACTGCTTGGCGGGGAACCTGCGGCGGGTTGTCACGGGTTCAAAACTAGCGGGGTTGGTGTCGGAGCGTGGGCGATCACTGGTCTTGGTGGGAACTTCGGGGGCGGTTTCGGATCATTGAAGTTCTTTTCCCCAGTTCTATAGAATCTATTTACTAATGTCGGTGGTGCATGCGAGAATAAAGCATGGCACTTTTAACCGACGTCGCGGCGCTGATACCCACCCTGTGTGGGCACGGCACGGTCGGTGGTGCGCCTGCCAGCGCTGTCGCGATCGATGAAGATGCCGTGGCGGCTTCGAGTGAGATGCAGTCGCGCATGCTTACGATGAATGACGCCGAGATTCACGCGGTGATGCACGAGGCGTCGATGCTGGAGCGTCAGGCCGCGCACCTGCGGCAGATTGCGACGGGCATCGCGTCGGCGCGATCGAGTCGTCAGTTTGGTCATGACGGCCTGGCCGCGAAGCGGGGTCATCGCTCGGCGGTATCGCTTGTGCAAGAGGTTATGGGTGTCAGCCAGGCTGAGGCTGCCCGACAGGTTCGGGTGAGCGAGGCTCTCGTTGATGCCGCCGGGTCTGCGGCGTTGCCTGACAGTGCAATCTCGGCCGAAGAGCGCGAACTCGAGTCGGTTGAGAGCTCTCCCGATTGCTTTGTTGCCCCGCCTCCGCCGTGGCATCAGCCGCTTAACGTCGCGCTGCGTGCCGAACATCTTTCGTCGGCGCAGTACGACGCGATCAAGAATGGGTTGGGGGAGCCTCCTCTCATTGAGCGAGACGCAGAGGGCCGTGGCGTCGGTGCCGGCGGAGTGATCTCCGCGGCCGAGGCTGACGCATTCGACGCGCAGGCGCGTGAAGCTTGGTCGGCCGCGGTTGAGGTGTTGATTGACGAGGCTCCGGTATCTACCGTTCACGATCTCCATCAGCATGCCCGCACCATGCGTGACCAGCTCGATCCCGAGGGCGCCCAGCGCCGGTTCGATGAGCGGTATGAGGCGCGATCGTTCCGCCTCCACTCGCTCGACAACGGCGCGACTCGTGCCAGCTGGATCCTCGACGACGAGACCGCCCTCTTCATCGCGTCAATTCAAGACGCCGCACTGCGTCCGCGACGAGGTGGGCCGCGATTCGTCGACTCCGCCGAACGTGCCCAGGCGGCCGAGCTGTCGGCCGATCCGCGCTCGAACGCCCAACTCGCTCATGACCTGATGGTCGACATCCTGCGGGCCGGTGTGCTCGCCGAGTCCAAGACGGTATTCGGAACCAGGCAGGCTGGCGTGCGCCTGGTGCAGGTGATCGACGGGGCTGGTGAGCGCGCGAATATCGCGCACACCGAAGACCGACTCGTGTCGCTGCCCGGTGGGGTCGCTGACCAGCGGTTGTGTGACAGCGAGAGCGTCCACGTGACCGTTGATTCGCACGGCAACCCTCTCGACCTGGGCCGCGCGAAGCGTATGTTCTCGGCGGCGCAGAAGATTGCACTCTCGATTCGCGACGGTGGTTGCCGCTGGACCAACTGCGACCGTCCAGCCTCCTATTGCGAAGCGCATCACATCGATCCGTGGTCAGAGGGCGGAACCACCGACGCCGACCGCGGAATCATGCTCTGTCAGCATCACCATATGAACCTCCATAACGGAGGCTGGCGCATCACCCGGGAGGGTAAGGGGGAGTTCATGCTTACCCATCCCGACCATCCGCCTCGCACACTCCCACCAAAGGCTCCACTCGAATACGCCTGGCTAAACGTGACGCTGCCACGCCCACGATTCCGGCCAGCAGAGCGCGCCGACGCCGCCTGACCATTCGGGGGAGGGGTGTGCATGGATGAGATCCAGCCCCCGAGTTGGTGCCCGAGTGGGTAAGTGCTACACCTGCTTTTGCACCCCTCCGCGCACCCAGCACCACACGCGAGCCGGCACCCGCGTGTGGTGCACCCACCGCAGCACCTGGTTCCGCACCCCTTCCCCAAACCACACACCCGCCGTACACTATTTACTGACCGATCGTTCTGTAAATAGGAGTCGATGATGACTGCCGCACAACTATCCGCCGTCACAGACGAGCAACAGACGTTCGACGCGCTCATCGCCGCAGAACAGCGCATCGAACCCCGCGACTGGATGCCCGACGCCTACCGCCGCACCCTGATCCGCCAAATCTCCCAGCACGCCCACTCCGAAATCATCGGCATGCAACCGGAGGGCAACTGGATCACCCGCGCCCCCTCACTCAAGCGCAAAGCGATCCTGATGGCGAAAGTCCAGGATGAAGCCGGCCACGGCCTCTACCTCTACTCCGCAGCCCAAACCCTCGGCATCACCCGCGACGAAATGACCCAGCAACTCATCGACGGCAAAGCCAAATACTCCTCGATCTTCAACTACCCAACACCCACCTGGGCAGACATGGGGGCGATCGGCTGGCTCGTCGACGGCGCCGCCATCTGCAACCAGGTTCCGCTCTGCCGCGCATCCTACGGACCGTACGGACGCGCCATGGTGCGCATCTGTAAAGAGGAATCGTTCCACCAGCGACAGGGATTCGAAATCCTCCTGACCCTCATGCAGGGCACCGAAGCCCAGCGCGACATGGCACAAGACGCCGTCAACCGCTGGTACTGGCCCAGCCTCATGATGTTCGGCCCGCCCGACGACGAATCACCCAACTCGGCACAGTCCATGGCGTGGAAAATCAAGCGATTCTCCAACGACGAACTGCGCCAACGCTTCATCGGCATGCTGGTTCCGCAAGCCGAAATCCTCGGCATCACACTCCCCGACCCGGAACTTCGCTGGGACGAAGACCACTGGCACACCAGCGAGATCGACTGGACCGAATTTCACGAAGTCCTCTCCGGCCGCGGACCCATGAACGCCACGCGACTCCAAAACCGCCGCGCAGCACACGAAGAGGGCGCCTGGGTGCGCGAAGCCGCCGTCGCCTACGCCGCGAAGCAGGCGGCAAAGCAAGCCGCGAAGGAGCAAGCAGCATGACCAGCCCCGGATCAGACAACAAAGACACCTGGCCACTCTGGGAAGTGTTCGTGCGATCCAACCGCGGCCTCAGCCACGTGCACGCCGGCTCACTCCACGCGCCCGACGCCGAACTCGCCCTCCGCAACGCCCGCGACCTCTACACCCGCCGCAGCGAAGGCACCTCCATCTGGGTGGTTCCGGCCGACGCCATCACGACGAGCGACCCCGACTCCCGCGGCGCCTTCTTCGAAAGCCCCGCAGGCAAAAACTACCGCCACGCCATCTACTACACGGCGTCCGAAGGGGTGCCCCACCTATGACGAGCGCACAGAACGGAACCACAGAGCTGGCTCGCGACGACAGTGAAAACCCGCACGGTGCCGTCACCGTCGACCAACTCGATCTCGAAGCAGAACTCGCTGGCGATGCCGATGCCATCGCGACCCCCGAGACCGCCGAATACGTGCTCTGGCTCGCCGACGACGCGCTCATCCTTGCGCAACAACTCAGCCGTTGGATCGCCCATGCACCCGAAATTGAAGAAGACGTCGCGCTCGGAAACATCGCCCTCGATCTCCTCGGCCACGCCAGAGCACTCCTCCGCTACGCGGGATCCGCCAGCGGCCGCACCGAAGACGACCTCGCTTACTTCCGTAACGAACCAGAGTTCCGGTGCAGCTGGATGGTGCAACAAGACAACGGCGATTTTGCCCACACGATCATCCGCCAACTCGTCATGGCCACCTACATGTTCGCCCTCTACACGCGCCTCGCAGACTCCACCGACCCGGCCCTCGCCGCGATCGCCGCGAAAGCAGTCAAAGAGGTCGAATACCACCGTGACCACGCCGTACAGTGGACGCTCCGACTGGCGGGCGGCACCGACGAATCCCGCACCCGCACCCAGCGCGCGCTGGAAAATCTGTGGCCGTTCGTCGGGGAACTCTTCCGCGACGACGCCTCGATAGAACCGCTCATCGAACGCGGCATCGCCGTGCGTCCGTCCAGCCTCCAGGAAGAATGCGAAGCCATCTTCACCGCCGTGCTCGCCGAAGAAGATCTCGAGGTTCCGCAGCCCCAACCATCCAGCGCCGGCGGCCGCCATGGCAGCCACTTCTCAGCGCTCGGCTTCATCCTCGCCGAAATGCAGGTGCTCGCCCGCCAACACCCGGGAGCGACATGGTGACCACAACCCAACTCGACCACGCCCGGGCCATCGCGGGTGCTGTCGCAGACCCCGAGGTTCCGGTGCTCACGATCGCCGACCTCGGAGTCCTCCGCGACGTCGCCATCGATCAAGAGACCGGCACCGTCACCGTCACCATCACGCCCACTTACTCCGGTTGCCCGGCGATGGAGACGATCCGCGACGACCTGCACCTCGCGCTCGAAGCCGCCGGCTTCACCGACGTCGTGATCAACCTCACCCTCACGCCCGCCTGGACAACCGACTGGATGAGCGACGAAGGCAAACAAAAACTCACCGCCTACGGCATCGCCCCGCCCACCGGCCGATCGGCGGTCAGGGGGCCCATCCCGCTGACGCTCGCCGTCAAGTGCCCGCGCTGCTCGTCACTGCGCACCAAAGAGCTCGCACGATTCGGATCCACATCCTGCAAGTCGCTCTGGCAATGCGAAGACTGCCTCGAACCCTTCGACCACTTCAAGAATCACTGACATGGCAGACAACACAGACGTCGCGACCGCTCTCCTGCAGACCGCAGTCGGCGGCGCTCCCGCCCGCCGCCGCGCGAAATTCCACGCCCTCGAAGTGGCCGACGTGCGTCCCCTCACCGAGAGCGCCGTCGAAGTGACCTTCGTGGTTCCGGAACCACTGGCTGACGAATACGACTACCTGCCTGGCCAATACGTCGCGTTGCGCGCACAGTTTGAGGGCCACGAAATTCGTCGGTCGTACTCGCTGTGCCGTCCGCCGACACCCGGCCGCATTTCTGTCGGCATCAAGCGCGACGAGGGAGGCGTGTTCTCCACGTGGGCGCAGACCGAACTGCGCGCAGGCGACACGATCGACGTGATGAGCCCGCAGGGCATGTTCACCTCCACCCTCGCCGACGTCGACGGCACCCACGTCGTAGGAGTCGCGGCCGGTTCCGGCATCACACCCCTCATGGCACTCGCGACGGCGATGCTGCAACGATCGGCGACGTCCCGGTTCACGCTTGTCTACACGAATCGTTCCGCCCACGACATCATGTTTTTGCAGGAGATCGCCGACCTGAAAGACAAATACCCCACCCGATTCGTGGTGCATCACATCCTGTCGCGCGAGCAGCGGGCGGCCGAACTCCTCTCCGGACGCGTCGACGCCGAGAAATTTCACGCAATCGTCGAGCGGCTCGTCTTGCCCGATACCGTCGACGAATGGTTCCTCTGCGGGCCCCTTGAACTCGTGACCATGTGCCGCTCGGTGCTCACCGACGTTGGGGTCGCCCGCGAACACATCCGCCACGAACTGTTCACCACCGACTCCGCGCACCGCGGACCGGCCCGCCCCGTCATCGCCCGCGCCGACGAACCCACGATCACGATCGACTTCACCCTCGATGGGCAGCGAGCGACCGTGCAGTCGCCGATGAGTGCCCGCGAGGCGATCCTCGACGCCGCGATGCGCGTGCGACCCGACGTGCCGTACGCCTGTGCCGGCGGGGTGTGCGGAACCTGTCGCGCGTTGCTGAGAGAAGGTTCCGTCACGATGACGGAGAACTATGCGCTCGAACCCGCCGAACTCGAACGCGGGTACGTGCTCACCTGCCAATCCCACCCGACGACCGAGAAGGTCGTTGTCGACTACGACGTGTGAGGTTCTGATGATCGAGCTGACCATTGCTGATGGCGTCGCCGAAATCGTGCTGAACGCCCCCGACAAACTCAACGCGCTGGGCGAAGACGCGCTCGCGGCATTGAGTGATGCATATGACGAGGCGCAGGGCGCGGCGGTGCGCGCGCTCGTTTTGCGGGGTGAGGGCCGGGCTTTCTGCGCCGGGCGCGATATCGCCGGCGTCGACCCGCGCGACGACGACGTCATCGGATATCTCGGCGAACTCGTTACGCCGCTCCTGCGCAAGATGTCGGCTTTTCCCGCGCCGACGTTCGCTGCGGCGCACGGCCCCTGCCTGGGCGTGGGTCTTGGCCTCTTGATCGCGACCGACGTCGTGTACGTCGACGAAAACGCGAAAATCGGGTCACCGTTCGCGAACCTCGGCGCGACCCTCGACTCCGGTGGCCATGCCCTCTTCTTCGAGCGACTCGGCGCCCACAAGACTCTCGACCTCATCTATACCGGCCGGCTCATGAGCGGCACCGAGGCTGTGCAGTCCGGACTGTTCTCGCAGGTGTTCCCGGCGGGGGAGGCGCTCGCGGCGGTGCGCGCGGCGGCTACTCGAGCGGCAACCGGCGCCACCCACGCGTTCGTCGCTTCGAAGAACCTCATCGCCCAGCTCCGCGATGAGCGCCTCGGACTCTGGGAATCCGTCGCCGACGAAAACGCCGCTCAGGCCGCCCTCTGCGACACCGACGACTATCGCGAGGGCTTCGCCGCCTTCCAGGAGAAACGCATGCCGAACTTCCGCGGCAATTAATGGTTCCGCGGTTTCGCCGCCCCGTGGTTTCCGAGGTCTGCAGACCCGCCTTCTGCGGTTGCGTCGCTCTGTAGCCGCCGTTGTGCGCTACGCGGAGTAGTGCGGCTACTGGCCCATCTCGGCGCGAATCGCGGCGGCTGACGCGGTGAGCCGTGCGCCCACTGCTTCGGCGTCGGCATTCTCACCAACGTAGATGACGGAGATCGCCGCCGGGCGCTGGCCGCGCAGAGCGAGCGGAACCGCAATCGCCTTGACGGTGGGAATCACCTCATCGTGACTCACGGCATAACCGGTCTGATGCACGATGCGCACTTCGTCGCGGAGGGCATCGGAAATATCCGACGGCCAATCTGACTCCGGCATCGCAGCAAGAATCGCCTTGCCCGTCGCCCCAAGTCGCACCGAGTGCCGCGCACCCGGATGCTGAGCAACGGTCGCGATTGAGTGACGAGGGGTGACGGTCGCGATCGTGATGGCCTCATCTCGATCGAGCACACCGAGAAAACACGTCATACCCAGCTCGTTCGCAATCGCGGTGAGTTCGGGCAGCGCCTGCGACTGGAGATCGCGCGCGACACCGGCCGCCAGCGCAGCCATGCGCGGGCCTAGCTCGATGACGCCATTCGCATCGCGCGTGACGAGGCCGTGCCCCTCAAGCGTGCGCAACAGGCGGTACGCAATGGAGCGGTGTACACCGAGCTCACGGGCAACGTCCGCAATCAGTAGCGGCTCCCGGGCGGAAGCCAGAATCTCCAAGATCCTGACGCCACGACTCAGGGTCTGTGAAGCCGGCGCCTCCTTCTCGGTCGCCGCGCCCGCACTCCCGCCTGCGGCGCTTGCACTCCCGCCTGCGCGGCTTCGGGTGTCGACATCGCTCGCGCTCCCGCCGGCCGCAGCACGTGGTTCCGTCGCCATCGCAATCCCTCACTTGTCGTATACGAAATGGTCACGTACCATGCTCGTGTTCACTATACGAACTTTGTGTTCGATATTAGAACAGGCAAACCCGGATAACAAGACCAGCAGAGCTGCTGAATAAGGGATGACGACGATGCAGTTTCACCACCACGGATACGTCTCAGGCGAGCCCCGAGTTCTCCCCGCCGAGGGCACCGGCCTCAATCGCCCAACCGAGCTCCCCGACGAGACCGACGTGCTCATCGTTGGTTCCGGCCCCGCAGGCATGCTGCTTGCCGCGCAGCTTTCGCGGTACCCGAGCGTCACCACGCGAATCATCGAGCGCCGCCCTGGCCGCCTCGCGATCGGTCAGGCAGACGGCATCCAAGCCCGCAGCGTCGAGACATTCCAGGCATTCGGCTTCGCCGAGCGCATCGTCGCCGAGGCCTTCCAGCTCTCGGCGATGAATTTCTGGTCACCAGACCCCAACAACCACGGCAACATCATCCGCACGGCGATCGCCGAAGATGACCCGCACGGCATCAGCGAGTTTCCACACCTCATCGTCAACCAGGCCCGCGTGCTCGACTACTTCGCCGAGTACGCAGCCAACGGGCCGGCACGCATCCACCCCGACTTCGGCTACGAGTTCGTCACCCTCAGCGTGGGGGAGGGCGAATACCCCGTCACCGTGACGCTCAAGCACACCGACGGAGAGAAGGCCGGCCAAGAACAGACCATCAAGGCGAAGTACGTCGTCGGCTGCGATGGTGCCCGCAGCGCCGTGCGCGAGTCGATCGGACGCAAGCTTGTCGGCGACCAGGCATTCCATGCCTGGGGTGTCATGGACGTGCTCGCCAACACTGACTTCCCCGATATCCGCACCAAGTGCGCGATCCAGTCGACCCATGGTTCCATCCTCCTGATCCCCCGCGAGGGCGGATTCCTGTTCCGCATGTATGTCGACCTCGGTGAGGTTCCGGCCGACAACAATGGCGAGATCCGTAAGACCACGATCGAGCAGATCATCGCGAAGGCGAACGAGATTCTGCACCCCTACACGGTCGACGTGAAGGATGTGCCGTGGCACAGCGTCTATGAGGTCGGCCACCGCGTCACCGACAAGTTCGACGACGTCAACGACGACACCACGACGCCTCGCGTCTTCATCGCAGGCGACGCATGCCACACCCACTCCGCGAAGGCGGGGCAGGGCATGAACGTTTCGATGCAGGACGGCTTCAACCTTGGTTGGAAGCTTGGCCAGGTGCTCGAGGGCCGCAGCCCCGAGTCGCTGCTTGCCACCTATTCGGGCGAGCGTCAGGTCATCGCGCAGAACCTCATCGACTTTGATAAGGAGTGGTCGACGCTCATGGCGAAGAAGCCGGAGGAGTTTGAAAACCCCGACGACCTCGCCGAGTTCTACACGACGACCGCCGAGTTCCCGGCAGGCTTCATGACGCAGTACGAGCCGTCGATGATCACGTCGGGTGACGCCCAGCAGCAGCTCGCCACCGGATTCCCGCTCGGCAAGCGCTTCAAGTCGGTCATGACCACGCGCGTCGCCGATGCGAACCCGATTCACATCGGACACCACCACCGTGCTGACGGCCGCTGGCGCGTGTACGCATTCGCTGACGGAACCACGGGGCAGTCGCCGAAGCTGGACGCGTGGGCAGAGTGGATGAACACGTCCCCCGAATCCCCGATCGCCCGCTTTACGCCGGCCGGCGCCGATAAGGATGCGGTCTTCGATGTCAAGGCCGTGTACCCGACGCGCTATGAAGACGTAGACCTCACCGCGGTTCCGCGCCTCTTCTTCCCGCAGGTCGGTCCATTCCAGCTCGATGACCACGAGAAGGTGTACGCCGTCTCGCCCGACGCCGACATCTTCGCCGAGCGCGGCATCGACCGCGGCGGTGTCGTCGTCGTTGTGCGCCCCGACCACTACGTCGCGCACATCCTTCCGCTGGATGGCGCGACCACCGAGCTCGCGACCTTCTTCGCGGGCCTCATGATCGACCAGTAAGAGCTCGCGAGCACTGCGCTCGCGAGGATACGTGCGGCGCCCGGGTAAAGATTCCCCGGGCGCCGCATGTATCTGTCCGGGTGCATGTGTCTGTCCGGCCACATGTGTCTGTCCGGGTGCATGTGTCTGTCCGGGTGCTTGTGTCTTTCCCGGTGATCTTGTCTTTCCGGGTGCATTGGTCTTTACGGGTGGTCTTCTCCTCCTCTTTAGCCGAGTCGCTATGGTTCCGCTCTTTGTCCTTCACGTACTTCTGGTTCCGAGGTCAACTCCCGCCTCCTGGTTCCGAGGTCTCCTCTCGCCTCCAGGTTCCGCTGCGCAATCCTGTTCTGCACGATTGAAATCCTGTTCTGCACGACCGGAGTGCGCGCACGCGCTGAAATCGCGGCGTTTCGTCGCGCTTCGGCCATTTGATCGTGCAGAACAGGGTGAGCGTGGTGGGCCGGAGGCGTGCAGATATGGCGCCGGTTGGCGCACAGAAGCGGCCGAGTTGGCGGAGATTCGTGGCCTACTCAGGACTTTTCTCCTCGCGGTCGACGGCAACAGCCGCGGCGACACGCCCGAGGTTTGAGCTGGATTTGCCCGACCCCCGGAACCCGCGTAAGTTATTACCTGTTCGCCCCACAGGGTAGAGCGGAAGGCCGGAAGGTCTGGCTCCCCTCAAGCGGCGGACCACCTCCCAAAACACACTTCATGCCGAAGAAATTCGGTTGAGTTTGTGTTGGGAAATCTTATTTCGCTTGAAACTGTCGATTTGACAGCGAGAACGAAACATATAAGATAGAGAAGTTGCCCTTCGGCAGGCCAGGAATGGTTTGGTGGGGGAGCATCCGATCCTTGAGAACTCAACAGCGTGCACTTGTCAAATGCCAAATTATCCTCGTCTAGCTTCGGCTGGGTGAG